>JAGQPV010000151.1 GCA_020426545.1 Planctomycetaceae bacterium | reverse complement strand
GAACTTGGTCGGATCATTGAGAATCCGCAAGCCTTCTTGCTGCACTTGGCACATTTCGTTCTGAAGGAGTGTTTCCGCAATCCAACCAGGGTCAAGTACGTGCCCGACCCGGTAAGTGAAGATCCACGTGCCTGGAAATCCCAAGAGCAGACGAGGCAACAGTTCCCAGACGTGAGTGCTGTTGTTGCAGACCAACTCAGCAAGCTGACTCCGCCCCTACGGTTCATGGTTGAACTGGTCGGCTTACGTGGAATGGAAGTTTCTGACGCGGCACGGCTCGCGGCGGAAATTCGGAAGATTCAACCTGAAACGGCCCGGAGTCATTGGTATCGCGCCAAGAGTCAACTCTCCAGGTCACTCTCAACCAAAATCACCCATCGAACCTGAAATCGGAGGAATCGACATGGACGAAAATGCCCTTCGCGATACCTGGTTCATGTTTTGCGGCGAACATGATTGCTCCATCGACCGGATGCTCTGCTGTCCGGAACTGCGGAATGAGTTCATTGACGCAGCCAACCTCGCCACTGGCTGCACCGACGAAGAACAAATCCTCTGGAGCCTGATGGCTCTGCGAAAAAAGAAACTGCTTTCGGCGACATCGGCCTGACTCGCTGAAATCACCAACTCCTAGAAACGGAACCCACTCATGAAGCCACTCGAATTTGAAACACTCCGCAACGCCGTGTCTGGCACCGCCGCTGCTTTTCGATTGAAGCTGCAGCTTCAGCCGGCAGCCGGGGAAGGAACGAAGGTTTTTCCGCCCACCTACAGTGGTGCCGTGTACGCGACTGAGCAACGGCGGATCGAAGGTCACGACGATCCGGTGGAATGTGTCCTGCTGGACAGCGTGCAGAGCCAGGCCAACCGCATGGAAGAGGCGCTGCAGCTCGCCATCGACAACGGCCAGCTGAAGATTCCGCTGATCGAGGTGGATTTTACGCCTTTCTTTCCCGTTCCGGGTGAGACAGACGAACTCTCAGAAGGCATGCGACTGATCGACGAGGTCGGAACGATCAGCGCACTGCAGGCTCCGCACCGCATTGCTGATGCCATTCTGCGGGACAGCCAGATTGACGGCCAACGGTTCCGAGACACGGAAGTCGGCCAGCAGATCAATCGCGTCAGTGCGAGGAATGCCACCGCCCTGTTTAAGCTGTGTCCCACGGCCCTGCTGTTCGGCATGTGGGATTCCACTGGCCCGAAGGGCGGTCTGGGGGCGAAGTTCGAGCGGGCCATCGTCAGCGAGATCGTGGGCATCAACGCGGTCTACGGCGTGAAGACCAGCAGCCGCATCGATCCGCTGGGTATTCAGAAGAACGCCGGTCCGCTGTATCGCCGGCCCGAAGGCGGGTGGACAACCAATCCCGATGAGGCACTGGACGAGCTCAAGAAGGGGAAACCCACCGGCAAGAAGATTCTGTTCAAGCAAAACAGCAAAGGGCAGGATGTGGCCCATCTGCCCGGGGATGAGAAGTTTCCGGACCAGGGTCGCCCATCAGAAGCCAATCACAGCAATATCACTCCTTCGCTTTCTGAGATCGACCCGAAAACGAAGGAATACCTCGCTGGTGGAGTCACGATTGAGTCCGCCCAGCAGACCGTTGTGATTTCACTTCCCGCACTGCGGCGTCTTCGGTTCCCCCTGGATGGAAAGACAGGCAAAGATGCCGTTCAGGCCAACGACGCGGCACGCACGGTTCTGGCTGCGCTGGGACTGTGCGCCGCCACGCTGGCCATCGAGACCGGGTACGACCTGCGATCACGTTGTCTGCTCTGGCCGGATGAAAAGCCTGTCTGGCAGCTGCTGGACCGTCCCGGAGAGGAGCCGCAGGAATTCACTCTCGATGGCAAGAGTGCGATCGAACTGCTGAACAAGGCTGTCGCCGCTGCGAAAGAGGCCGGGCTGACCTGGAACACCGAACCTCTGTCGCTCCGTCCGTCAGACGATCTGGTGCAGCTGGTGGTCAAGAGCCAGCAGCTGGCAGCCGGTTCCGGCAGCAACGGGGAGGACAGCTGATGGCGGAACTGATCATTGGCTGGGAGTATCTCACCGGTTATGCCGTAGCGACCGATCCGGCCAGCCGCGACCGGGCCGAGTGGCCACCGCATCCGGGCCGGGTCTTCATGGCTCTGGCCGCTGCCTGGTTCGAGACGGAACCACCGGAGGACGACGAAACACGCCCCGCATGGGATGCCGAAGGTCAGGCCCTGCGGTGGCTGGAACAGCTGGAACACCCCGAGCTGATCGTCCCTGCGCAGGATGAAACGTTCGAACGTGAGAATGTCGAGGTGTACGTACCGGTGAATGACCGGGCCGGTCCATCAGTCGCCATACTGCAGTCCGCGCCCTCCATAACCCGCGGCCGGCAGGCACGCACGTTTCCCCGCACGCATGTCGGCAGCAGCCGGTGCTTCCTGCGGTGGAATGGGGTAGAAGACAGCGAGACCCACCGTACCGCGCTGGAACGGCTGTGCCGCAGGGTGACCCGCATTGGCCATTCGTCGTCCCTGGTGCGGATGTGGCTGGTGGAAGGCATCGAACCCGGGCTGGAAGACGGTGCGCCCTGTGACAGGCTGGTTCCCGACGAGTTACTGGGAGATCTGCAGTTGCGGACAGTCACGCCGGGAACGCTGGATGCCCTGCCTGAACAGACGCAGATTCCACGCATCGAAAAATTCGCCGCAGCCTGGTGGCGTGTCGTCGATGCCGATTCCCGCAGCAAAGAGGCGAAGGCCGGTAGCGACGCTGCATCGAAAAAGGCAGCGGCCAAAGCCCTCCGGGAAGCCAAAGCCTCCTTCGAAGAAGTCACCGGACAGAAGTTCAGAAAGTCCGTCACTCCACCTCCCAGACTGCGCCCCCGGCTGGGACTGTGGTCGGGATATCGGCGGGAAATTGCCGGAACAGCTTCCGACAGTATCGATCACGGTACTTTCTCCGAGGAAATCCTCATCCTCAGTCACGCGGGTGGTCCCCGTCTCCCGCTGGTCTCCACTCTGCAGGTGATGAAAGCGCTGCGCTGCACTCTCATGCGGCAGCCGGAACTTCCTCCTGAAATCATGGAACTGGTCAGCGGTCATGCTGCCGGCAGCACCGCGCCTCTCAATCGGGAGGAAGGGCATCTGGCATGCGTACCGCTGCCGTTCATCGGCCACGATCACGCCGACGGTCATCTGCTGGGCGTGGGGCTGGTGTTCCCGCAGAGCGTCTCCCGTCAACAGCGGGGCGAAGCCGTCCACCGTCTGCTGGTCAACGAACATGGCGAGCCACAATCGGTGACGCTCCTGCTCGGTCGTCTGGGCGAATGGACCGTGCGCAAACGGGACTGGATGGAGCGACGCAGGGGGCTTCAGCCGGAAACCTGGACCGCCCAGCCCGAGGGTGCCCGTACCTGGGCCTCGATCACTCCGGTCGTACTGGACCGTTTTCCGAAGACGGACCGTCGCACGGATCGATCAGCCTGGGTGCGGGAGGTGTCGGAGATCATCATGGCTGCCTGTGTTCGCATCGGCCTGCCCGAACCTGAACTGGTGGATGTCGACAGCATCAGCTGGCACCAGGGGAGTCCGCCGGCGATTGGCCAGCGACGCCGCTTCCGTGGGCATTTGCCTGGCGACAATCGGGGGGCCGCTGCAACTGGCGATGGGTTCCCGTCGTACCCCGCCAGAGGCACGAATTCCTCGCGGCCGCAGATTCATGTGTGGTTGAGATTCTCACGTCCCGTCGTCGGCCCGGTGCTGCTGGGAGCGGGCCGATATCGCGGGTACGGGCTGTGCTGCCCGCTGAAGGAGCCGAACTCATGACGGCAATTACCATCGACCGCTTCAGCGAATACTTCAGAACAATCCACGAATGCGATCATGAACCCTACTCGTGGCAGTGCAGGCTGGCCGAGCGGATCGTGCGGGGAGACTGGCCCCGTGCGATCGATCTGCCGACCGGCAGCGGCAAAACCGCCTGCCTGGATATCGCCATCTTCGCCCTGGCCTGTCAGGCGGAACTGTCTGTCGAACAGCGAACAGTTCCCCGCCGGCTGTTCTTCTGTGTCAATCGCCGGGTGATTGTCGACGAAGCCTTTGAACGAGCCAGCAGCATCGCCAGAAAAATCCGCGATGCAGAACAGAACGCCGATGCCGGCAGTTCCATCCTGAGCGATGTGGCCCGTGCTCTGCGGAAAGTGGCTGGAACAGAGGCCGGTGACAACACGCCACCGCTCGATGTGCTGCAGCTTCGCGGAGGCATGTACCGCGATAACCGCTGGGCTCGCTCTCTCTCGCAGCCAACGGTCATCTGCACGACCATCGATCAGCTTGGCTCGCGACTGTTGTTTCGCGGTTACGGTGTCTCGGCGGGGGCTGCGCCGATTCAGGCGGCTCTCATCGCGTACGACAGCCTGGTACTGCTGGATGAAGCCCACATCAGCCAGCCCTTCCAGCAGACACTGGAGGCCGCCGGCACATACCTCGATGTGCAACAGCCAGAGTCGCCACGCTGGTCGGAAGAGCGACTGCACGCCTGCCCGCTGCGGCTGGTGCCCATGACGGCCACTCCTCCGGCTGCCATTCCGGAAGCGGAAGTCATCCGGCTGGATGACACGGACCGTGAGAACGAATTCCTGTCGAAACGCCTCGTTGCCAGGAAAACTGCACAGCTGCGTGAAGAAAAGAACGTGACGACGGCAGCCGTCCAGGCGGCCACTGCATTCGCTGCAGCACAGCCGTCGAACGTCGGCCTCATCGTCAATCGTGTCAGTACGGCGAAACAGATCCACGCGGCACTGAGCAGGAAGCGTCCCGAGGCACAGGTGGAGCTGGTCATCGGTTCGATGCGGCCCGTTGATCGTGTTGAACAGAGCCAGCGCCTCAGTGACCTGCTCGGCCCGCAGGCAAAGAGAGCCGGAACCACAAGCAGCTTTGTTGTCGCCACGCAATGTCTGGAAGTCGGGGCCGATTATGATTTCGACGCCCTGGTAACAGAATGCGCCTCGCTCGATGCGCTGCGTCAGCGGTTCGGCCGGCTCAACCGGGGCGGCCGCGAAATCGACGCTCGTGCGGTCATTCTGATGGACGAAAAGGCTGCAAAGACAGAGCCGCAGATCACCGCTCAGGAAAACAGCAAAGACGAGTGGAAACGGCTGCTCGACCCGGTCTACGGCAACGCTCTGGCCCGCACCTGGAACTGGCTCCAGGAGCATGCCGCCACATACGAAGAACCGGCGGTTCGCGGTCGAACCGTCACCCACTGTACGATCGATTTCGGTATCGACGCCTTCGACACGCTGCTGCGGGAAGCAACCGCCGACGGCAGGATCCCGACCGGGTTACTGGCTCCCGCTGCCTCGCTCAATGCCCCAGTGATGCTGCCGGCCTATCTCGACCTGTGGTGCCAGGCCGCTCCCCGCCCCGTTCCCGATCCCGATGTGGCCCTGTTCCTGCATGGCCCGCAGGGCGGGGAACCCGACGTTCAGCTCTGCTGGCGTGCCGACCTGATCGAAACGGATTCACTGCAGGCGGGCCATTGGCCGGACGTGGTTTCCCTCCTGCCGCCCACGTCGGCGGAGTGCATGCGAGTGCCCATCTCCCGCGTCCGTCGCTGGCTCAAGGCAGAGGCGGACAAAGCAGCCCGGCCAGTCGATGACTATTCCGACCTCGAAGGCGTACAGGAAACTGAAGAACCTGGCAATCGCCGGAAGTCCGACCCTGTTCGTGAGGACCGCCGGGGCGTTCTCTGGCAGGGAACCACGGACAGCCGCCTGATGAACGCCATCCAGGATCTGAAGCCAGGTGACACACTGGTGCTGCCGCTGTCTGCCAAAGGCTGGAACGAACTGGGCCACATCCCGGAACTGGTGAAACCCGGGACAGCAGACGCTTCAGGCGATGAGAACGAGGACGATTCGACCGCCGACATCAGTAAAGACGCGGCGGAACAGGCCTTCTGCCAGGCACGCGACCGGGCTGCACTGCGGCTGCACGGTTCTCTGCGGAGACGATTGCCGAAGGGAGAAGCCCTCGACGAACTGTTTCGTCGCGCTGCCGACCAGGACGAACCGCCTTCGATTCTGGAGTGGCGTGCTCTGCTCGCTGAGGCCGCGGCTGTTCTTCCCGAGGGTTCAACTGACCGGGAACGGCTGACACACCTGGCAAGCCCGGCATTGGGCATCACATGTGAACCGTATCCCGATGGTTGCGGTGTCGTGCTGACTACCCGCAAACGGCTCGGCACTCCGGAGCATATAGTTCTGCCCGCTCTCGACGACGGCGAAGATACTTTATCGCGAACGCAGCGGAAGTCTCCGGTTCTGCTCAGTCACCATACACAGCATGTGGAACAGACGGTTCTCGCTTCGTTGGGGCAGCTCCCGCTGGCCCGATTCGCAGCGGCATTCGAACTTGCGGCCCGGCTGCACGACCTTGGCAAGGCCGACCCTCGTTTCCAGGCCATGCTTCGCCGCACTGACTGTACCGACATCTTCGCCATCCAGACGCTGCTGGCCAAATCCGGAGGCAAGCCGCTCAACTTTTCAGCGATCAAAGCTGCCCGCGAACGGGCTGATCTGCCGGAAGGGTTTCGGCATGAGATGCTGTCCGTGCAGCTCGCCGAGCAGACAGCTCTGCTTTCCGCCGATCATCCGGAATACGAACTGATCCTGCACCTGATCGCCGCCCACCACGGCTATGCCCGCCCGTTCGCTCCAGTGGTGATCGATGACGAACCGCCCGGAGTGAGCGTCAACGAGGTCGAGCTGACCACGGCCGACCGGCTGGCTTGTCCGCCGCATCGGCTGGATTCCGGCGTGCCCGAACGCTTCTGGTCGCTCACGCGACGCTTTGGGTGGTGGGGCCTCGCGTACCTGGAAGCAGTTCTGCGGCTGGGAGATCAGCAGGCCAGTTCGCAGGAAGACAGGGAACCCGATTTAACCGTCGCCACACAGGTGGTAGAGGAGGTGACAGCATGAACGCACAGCCTGAAACAACAGCTGCGGTCGGCTCCGTTTCCCGGTCCACCACAGAGAACAGCCTGCTGCTGCCGGGCCTCGATGGCACCAATCCCCTGGGATTCCTGGCCGCACTGGGCGTGCTGCGAACGCTTACCGTGCCCGACGACGAGGATCGAGCCACCATGTCGTGGACTCGTTTCGGTGGAACCTGGTCGCCCCGCATCATGGGGTGCGGCAGCGATATCGAATCGCTGCTGGAGCGGCTGCAGACAGCGCTGAATGCCTCGGACGCTGAACCGTGGACTCTCGACAGCAAGCTGCCGTTCCCGGCAGAGACACTCAAAGCTGCCTGTGTGGAGGCCCTGTCTCTTTCATCAATTCACCAGCGTGACCGGGCCGACACACTGGCCTCATTCGGCGTGGAATGCCTGCGGGATGATAAGGGGAACTTCAGCGACACATCGCTCCGTATGGTGCGCAGTGGTGACTCCGCCGGCAACGGGTTGACTGCCTACGGACAGCGGATCAGGAATGAAACAACAATCGAAGATCTTCGAAGAGCCCTGTTGGAAATCTGGTGCTACGACGACGAAGGATGTGCGTTGCGCTGGGCTCCCGCGGAAAACAACGCTTATGCGCTCCAGTGGAACAACCCCAGCGGTGAGAAGGCGACGTCCGTCCGGGGAGGAAATCGACTGGCACTGGCGGCAATGCCCATGCTGCCTGTCGTACCAGGCAAGCACAAGGCCGCCACCACCGGCTTCAGTCGCCCTGAAGGCAGAACCGAGTGCCTGACATGGCCGTTGTGGGATCAGCCAGCCTCGCTGCCGGTGGTTCAGTCCCTGCTGCTTCTTGAGGAGCTTCAGCAGCAACAGCCGTCGGCGAAGGAGATCCAGGCCCGCGGCATCACAGCCGTCTATCGCACCGACCGGGTGATGACGAGCACCTATTACAGGAACTTCACTCCCGCCCGCCGTATCGCCTGACGCCCCCCATTCCACGGCTCTTCCGTGGCCCCATTGACAGCACGTCCGAAGCCACCCGGCGGCATATGGCCCGGCACCTTAATCAGGTGTCGGTTGCCTGCCGATCCGTGAGTGACTGCGGCCGAACCGTCATTGCACGGAGCAACCCGTTTCCGCACGGAGGCTCGCTTTCGTCCTTCTTCCCGACGACTGGAGCCGCCATGAACCTCGACCAGAACCACGAACACAGTCACAGTCACGAACCTTCGCACGCTACCGGGCCGGATTCCGCCTCTGCCGACAACCCGGAATCCGGCGGAAGCACACTGCCCGCCACTCCACCTCCCGCAGCACCCGGCATGGGAAACGGTGAAGCCTCTTCCGGCTCCGCCGATGTTCCCGACCTGATCCCCGCACGAATGCTCAACGAGTTCGCCTACTGCCCCCGGCTGGCTTTCCTCGAATGGGTCGATGGTGAGTTCACCGACAACCTCGAAACCATCGAAGGCCGCTTTGTTCACCGCCGGGTCGATCAGCCGTCCCGCGGAAAGGTGCCTCTGCCCACTGCATCTGCATCCACAGACCATTCTGCAGCTCCGAATGGCTCTCCGCCGGAATCCGGTACCGCTGAACAGGCCGCAGACCGTGAAGCAACCGGGACGGAAGAACTTCCCGTGCTGCATGCCCGCTCGCTGTTACTCTCGGCTCCCGGTGAAGGGCTGATCGCCCGGCTCGATCTGCTGGAACTCGAAGGCCAGGTCGCCACACCCGTGGATTACAAACGCAGCCGCGCTCCCGACCTGCCCGAAGGAGCCTGGGAACCCGAGCGCGTGCAGTTGTGTGCCCAGGGGCTGATTCTCCGCGAGAACGGCTTTCAGTGCGATGAGGGTGAACTGTACTTTGCCGGCTCCCGTCGCCGCGTCACCATTCCCTTCGACGAACCGCTCGTCGCCCGCACCCGCGAACTGATTGCCGGGATGCGGCAGACTTTCGCCGCTGGCCACACACCACCGCCCCTGGTTGACAGCCCGAAATGCCCCCGCTGCTCGCTGGTGGGCATCTGCCTGCCGGATGAAACCACGCTGCTTCAGTCGCGGGCCACCGCATCAATCACGCAGCCAGCCGAGGCATCACCTGGCACACCCGCCGATGACGGAACCCGTGAGATCCGCCGGCTGCTGCCCGCCCGCGATGATGCACTGCCGTTGTATCTGAGCGAACAGGGAACATCGCTGGGCAAAAGCGGAGATCGGCTGGTGATTCGCCGTCGTCGTGAAGTCCTCCGCGAGGTTCGACTGATCGATGTGTCGCAGGTCTGCCTGTTCGGCAACGTGCAGGTCACCGCGCAGGCCCTGCGGGAGCTGACCATTCGCGGCGTGCCCGTCTGCCATTTCACTTATGGCGGCTGGTTCCACGGCATGACGGCCGGGCTGGTGCATAAGAACGTGGAACTTCGCCGCACGCAGTTCGCCACCGCTGCGAGTCCCGCTGCCAGCCTCGTGTTTGCCCGGGCATTTATCGTGGGGAAGATTCGCAATTCCCGCACGCTGCTGCGCCGTCATCTGCCGGAGCGGAAAGCCGATCTGAACCAGCTCGACGACCTCCGCCGCCGGGCGGAACGCTGCCCGGAAGCCGCCAGCCTGCTGGGGATTGAAGGCACTGCGGCCCGTGTGTACTTCGGTGGCTTCTTCCATCTGCTGTCCGACCGCAGCGAGTTTGACGTCAATGGTCGCAACCGCCGCCCGCCACGCGACCCCGTCAACGCACTGCTGTCGTTCGTGTATGGCCTGCTCGTGAAGGAGCTGACTGTCGTGCTGCAGTCGGTCGGCTTCGATCCGATGCTCGGCTTCTTTCACCAGCCGCGCTACGGCCGGCCGTCGCTGGCCCTCGATCTGACCGAGGAGTTCCGTCCGCTGATTGGTGATTCCGTCGTCTTAACGGTGATCAACAACGGCGAGGTCGATCGCGACAGCTTCATCGAGCGGGCCGGCATGGTGGCCCTCACCACTGCGGGCCGCCGCTCCGTGCTGGCCGCCTTCGAGCGGAGGCTGAACAACGAGGTCACGCATCCGTTGTTCGGCTATCGCATCAGCTACCGCCGCGTGCTGGAGGTGCAGGCCCGCCTGCTCTCGCGGGTTCTGACCGGCGAACTGCCCGAGTATCCCAACTTCTGCACCCGCTGAGACACGGGGAAATCCATGACGAACACGGCAACGGTTGAAAGGCGAACTCATGCGTGGTGTGTATCTGATCTGTTACGACGTGGCCGACCCGAAACGCCTGCGGAAGACGTACCGCACCCTGCAGGGCGCGGGCGATGCCCTGCAGTATTCAGTGTTTCGCTGCGAACTCTCGCGGGTGGAACTGCAGGGGTTGAAGGAATCGCTGTGGGACATCTTGAACTTCGAACAGGATCGCGTCATGCTGGTGAACCTTGGGCCAGCTGGTGCCCGGGGTGACGACTGTATTGAGCATTGGGGCGAACCGCGCACGCTCGTTCCAGATCGCTCCGCGGTGATCTTCTGAAAGAGCGGCCCGCTGGTCGTTTTTTTCTGAACTCGCTGGGCGAGCGGTCCGGTGCCGCGAAAACCCCCGTCAGCTCTCGCAGTCGTAACCCTTTGTTATTTGGCAACTTGCACGATGTGGTCTCTGACAGTACCCTTTCAGAACCCGATTCGGTGGCACCTCTCGCAACACGGGTTGCAGGTTGTTGCCACTACAGGGCTTGCGCTGCGAGCCCCTTTCCACGGCTCAACAGCCGTGGCCCCATTGAAACGCGGGACAGCATGTCGCTGTTGCGGTGCATGTACAGCCTTTTCTTTCCACGGCTCAACAGCCGTGTCCCAATTTAAACTCTATTGCTGATTAC
>JAGQPV010000150.1 GCA_020426545.1 Planctomycetaceae bacterium | reverse complement strand
AGCGGCTGCAGGATCCACTCGGGTCGTGGAAGATCGCCGGTTGAACGAATCTGTTCCGCCTGCCACAGGGAATGGTAATCGCTGCCGGTACGAACGACGTACGTATCGAGGCAGCCGGCCCCGTCCCGCGGTTTGAGGACCGCGGGAAACTCCCTCGGGCAGTTCGGCAGGAGCCGTCCTGCGGAAACACCCGCCATCTGTGTGGGAATGACCGCGAGGCCGGCAGAGCCGAGTTCCCTGGTCAGCTGCAGCTTATCGCTGCACAAGGCGATGGCCCGGGGTGAAGACAGCCTGCTGGCTGCGGGGGAATTCACCGCAAGGGCCAGACGATGCCGGTCCGTCAGCACGTGAGCGGTTTCCGGAGCAATCAAGATCAGGCGATCGGCACGGGCTGCCAGGCGACGGAAGGCGGCCTGTTCCTCACCAATCCCGGCCACCTGTTCCACCTGCAGCCGGCGGAACAGCTGCGGATCGGCAGCCTGCTCCCGAGTCAGAAAGGGAGCCAGCACCTGGCCCAGCGGTGGCAGGCCGGCCGCCCATGTGGTGCTGAGCTGGACTTCGGGCAGCAGCAGCAGATCGGCCAGGACAGCACCGAGCATGCTGCTCCCCTCCCGCAGCAGGGAAGGTTCGGCAGCGGGATCGGGCATGCCACCGCCCGAGACCCATTCACTCACAAAGACATTCACCGGGCAGGCTCTCAACGGGAAGGGGACAACCGGTGAATGAACGGAATGTTGCGGAGCCGCTCCCTCAGGGAAAGTCGGCTCGACAGGCAGCCCCGTCTCGAGACGGCACAGGCACGAAAGAGGCGATCAGCGATCCAGGGGAGACAGACCAAGAGCCCGACGGTAACTGTCGCGAACCCTGGCCTGCCCCAGTTCCTCCAGATGAGCAGACCACTGTGCGGCGACATCGGAGAGCGCAGCCTGCGGTTCTGCCTGCCCCGTCAGGGCGGAACGAACGCCAGCAGCCAGGGCCTTCAGGAAGCCCTCCCGGCCTGGCACGGGGAGTTCCGCCACCAGGTCCGTGGAACGCAGGCTGCTGGCCATGGCTCGCACGGCGGACTCGGCTTCGCCTGAATTCAGCAGACCGGTGAACCAGGTGGCGGCGGTATCCGCCTGGCTGTCCCGCGTGACGCCCCGCAACGGCATTGGCAGAGCGGCCGTCAGCTGCTCCTGACCGGTCACGGTCATCAGCAGGTTCCAGGCCGGCTGCTGCAGTTCTTCCGAAGCAGATGAAGGGACACCGGCAAACACGCCGGCAAAGCCCGCCAGGGTCGTCCGACTGGAATTCCCGCTGGCAGGGGCTTCCCACTTGTCCGTGGACGCATTGTAGACCGAAGCGGAGCCAGGCAGGCGAGTGAAGGTGAGCGCCATCCCTCTGCCGCGGGCGGGAACATCAACATGATTTTGAGCAGCCGGTGTAGAATCGTCCGCTGCCGCCTGGCGTTCCAGTGGCAGCTCGCCGCCGGTACTGCTCGTGATCGCCACGATTCCGATGGCGGCTCGTCCCTCGGTCAGCTCCCGCAGGCAGTCATCGGGAGTCCAGCTGCTCGATTCCGCAGGCAGAAACTCCTGCAGCTGCCGGCACTGCTCGAGGGTGCGGACAAATGGCGCGCCATTGATCAGCGGTTCGCCGGAGCGGATATCGAAGAAGACAGAGTAATTCGCCGGATGACGGGCGGCACAGACGGCACGGGCCAGAAACAGGCTGGCACTGAAGGATTCGGCCCACGGTTCGGCCACCGTCAGCCCGGGCGCCCACTCCGGTAATGTGGCCACCAGCCGGTCGTAATCCTGCCAGGTTTCGGGGGGCTGCAGCCCGGCCTGCTGCAGCAGATCAGCCCGATACGCCAGCAGCAGAACCGGCACCGACAGCGGGACCGCCACCGGTTCTCCTTCGCGGCTGCACAGCTGTTCGCGGAGACCGGGGAAGACATCGAGCCACAGCATGCGGGGGTCGTTCCGCAGCGATTCAGGCACTGGGGCGAGGCTGCCGGCAGCGGCCAGCCCGGGCAGTTCCCGCAGAGAAAACAGCTGCAGCGTGGCCCCGTCCTGAAACTGGTCAGCAGCCGACTCGTATTGGCTCAAAGAAACAGTGGCAGCCGTCTGCGTCGACCATTCATCCACCGGCAGCTGCCAGCGGGTCCGGAGTCCGTAACCGGCAGGCAGACTCACGGACACCTGTCGGCCGGCGAACGGATTTTCAACGGGCGTTTCGACTTCTGCCGTTTTCTCCTCCCGGCATCCGGCCAGCAGGGCCAGGGCGGGCAGCAGACAGAGCACAACCGCAGTGCGGGAAAACATAATATTCACATTCCAGATTCAGCAATATCGGCAGCGATGGCCGCCGGCAGACAGGCCCGGTGGTCTCTGCGTTCCATCAACATCAGTCACTGGCGAAAATCGCCCCGGCCGGGAAGAGTCGAGCAACGGACAGCCCGGCCACCGCCAGTCCGGGCGGCGACAGTCCGTGCGCTCGCGGCGGACCGGAACCGTCGCCATACACCATACGCTGCCAGCCAGGCACCGCGCTGGAAATCAAACGGATCCACTTCCAGCGGGCACAATTCGGCTGCCAGGCTGCGGGGGCTACAGGGTCTTCTCCTTCGAGGAAGGCACGGGAGGAGACTCTCCACTGCCCAGCACCACATCGACCTGGAGTTCCCGGTCTTCGCGAATGATCGTCAGCCGCACGCGCTCGCCGGCTTTGCGGCTTTCGATATCCCGCAGAAAGTCATCCGCCGTGCGGACCTTCTCCCCATCGACGGCCACAATCAGATCGGCCGCGGAGCGATCAATCTGCTCCAGAATAAACACACCCCGTCGGCGGCGAACAATCTCCGGCCCCCGCAGTCCTGCGCGGGCAGCCGGGCCATCCGGCGTGAGCCGGGCAATCAGCAGGCCTTTCTCTGTTTCATATACCCGCTGAATGCCGATTTCCGGACGGATCGGCCGGCCATGTCGAATCAGCTGGGGCACGACGCGGGCAGCCAGGTTCACCGGGATGGCGAAACCCACTCCCGAACTCTGCCCGGTGCGGCTGGCAATCGCGGTGTTGATGCCGATCAGCCGGCCGTGCGAATCGAGCAGTGGCCCGCCCGAATTGCCGGGATTCACGGCTGCGTCGATCTGGATAATCTGCCGGACGGTGCGATCACCGCGAATTTTCAGCGAACGGTTCAGGCTGGAAATAATGCCCGTCGTCATCGTTCGTTCCAGACCGAACGGATTACCGATGGCATACACCTTCTGGCCGACCCGCAAACCGGAGGATTCCCCCATTCGCACGGGAAACAGCTTCTCCTCGGGAGCGTCGATCCGCAGCACCGCCAGGTCGTTGACGGGATCCGCTCCGATGGCGGTCGCCTCCCACGTGGTGCCGTCGTACAGCGTCACCGCGATCTGCCGTGCTTCTTCAATCACGTGGTAGTTCGTGAGAATATGGCCGCGGCGATCGAGCACGGTGCCGGAGCCGGTTCCTTCCTCCTCCAGCTCCAGCAGCCACATGGCATTCAGGCGGGTCGATTTCGTGATAATATTGACCACACTGCGGTTGGTCTGCTCGTACACGCCGACATTAACGGCTTCGTCTTCCGTCAGCCGCTCGTCATCCTCAAAGAACTGATCGACCGCCCCGGTACGTCGGCCGCCGGCACCAGGGTCCGCCGGTCCGCGAACGGGAATCTCCGGGCCGCGACGCGGCGCCTGAGCAGACGGGCGGGGAGAGACCTGAGCCGTCTGGAACGGGTCCTGAGCGACAGCTGCGGTTTGCGGGGCAGGATCTGTCATCCACAGAACAAACAGTCCGCCGAGAATGGCGGAGCAGGTGCATCCGGCCATGAATTTCATCAACTGACCTCCTGACAGAAGAGGGCGTGCACTGAGACTGCCAGCCGGCAGCCAGGCAGTGCGAGGCAGACCTCAACATTCGCAAAGCAGCGGGAATGGGCTTCCTGCTGTTCAAGCTTCCGGTGATTGTATACGTTGTCGGCGGGTTTCGCTCAAGAGGCGCCAGCCACCTGCATCATGGAGACAGGCATGCGACGGATCGGCATTCTGACGGCGGGCGGGGATACTCCCGCGCTGAACGCGACACTGTTCGGAGCGGTGGAGCGGGCGAATCAGCTCGGGCTGGAAGTCATCGGCATCATGAAAGGGTTTGGCGGCCTGGTCGACAGCCGGGTGCCGCACCTCAAACTCAACCCACTGTTCAGTACTATCCCCGAGCTGGACCCCGGTCAGGGCGGAACGATTCTGGGAGCTTCCCGGACCTACATCGACGACAGCCAGACCGATCAGCTGAAAGAAGTGGCCCACCGGCTGGAGCGGCTGGAGATTGAAGGGCTGATCTGCATTGGCGGAGACGGCACGATCAACGGCATGCAGCCGCTGACAGAGCTGTTTCCCTGCGTGCTGGCTCCCAAGACGATCGATAACGATCTCGGCCTGAACTACCTGGAAGAACCCAACGAATGGGTGCGGGACGGTTCCGACGAGGAAAGCCCCGTCATTCGCCGCGCCGACGACCAGCGGCGGACACTCGTTCTGGAAGACTTCGTCAATTTCGCCACGCCCGGTTATGCCACCGCCGTGTTCGTGGTGGCTCAGGCCATCGAACGGGTGCGGACCACGGCGGAAAGTCACCGGCGGATTGCCATCGTCGAAGTCATGGGGAGGCAGTCGGGCTATATCGCCCTCGGGTCGGCTTATGGCCAGCCCGATATCATCCTCATCCCGGAACAGCGGCTGCAGCTGGATCAGCTGTGCGAGCGAATCAACACGCTGTATGACCTGCAGAAGAATGTGGTCATTGTGCTGGGCGAGGGTGTGCTGGACGAGGAAGGCAACGAGCTGGGCAATGTGCGGCCCACCCGCGATCCCGCGGGAAATGTGCAGTTCAGCGGTGCGGCGGAAGCACTCCGCAGCATGCTCTGCGAACGGATGGGGAACGAATATTTCCGTTCACGCCGCCGGCACGAGACGGCGAAAGACGCCATCTTCACCCGAAAGGTGGGACATACTCAGCGGGGTGGCCGGCCGATCCTGTTCGACCGGTTCCATGCGGCCCAGTTGGGCGGCAAAGCGGTGGAGCTGATTCACAGCGGCCGGAACAACATGCTTTCGACGCTGCAGTGGTCGGAGAAACGCGGCTTCCACGTGGATTCACTGGGCTGCCTGAAGCTGCGGGACCGCTGGGGAACGATTCACCCGCGGAGTCTGCATCCTCAGCTGTACGATGCCCGCCGCTTCATGCCGTCAGACTTCGGTGTCGAATATCTCGACCGCATCTTCTCCCGGGCCGTGGGGGTCGAGTACCTCGATCACATGCGAACCGAGCTGTTCTCCCGCAGCCAGCTGACCAGCCGCCACCAGAGTATCAACGTCGATATTCACAAACGGATGCAGGTCCTGCCTCCCGAGTGATTGAGCCATCGGGCAGAACCACCCGGGCCACGGGCACGGTCGGGTTACCGCACGGAACCGGTCGCCCGGCTCTGCACGCTGCGGCGGTAGGGCGTGATGGTCGTGTTCCGGGAAGCGGAGTCGGACAGTTCGGCTTCGTCTTCCCCGCTGTCCGAATCGTCCCGTGAAGCGGACGGCAACCGGCCGGAACCGGAATTGCTGGGGCTGAGCAGGGTGTAACGTCGGGCGGCACCCGCACCGCTGGCGGGGGCGGAACCGGCGGACAGCTCGGCCGTATAACGGACTTCCTGCTCGGACATTTCCTCTTCGAGGGAATCGATTCCGGTGCGGTAGGGCAGCTGGCTGCCGTACCGGCTGGCCTGCGGAGGCAGCCCCGCGAGGCGACTGGCGGACTTACGTCGTGGAGAAATTCCCGCGGCACGGTCTCTGGCGGAACGGGGTTCAAGTTCGACATCCGAAGTATGGAACTGCTGCGGTCGTTCGACCGCTTCCCGACGCAGCCGCATCAGACGTTCCGCCGGTGTTTCTTCCGGCCCGCCATCCCGTGTTTCTTCGGCGGGCTCAGCAGTTCCGTCCCGGTCGATGTCCCGGGCGTCGTAGCCGTTCACGTCGGTCTCCAGCCCGGCGTCGAGTTCCGCATAGCGGGAGGTGGTCCTGCTGTTTTCGCGGCGTCCGGTGCTTTCCAGCAATCCGCTGCTGTCACCCAGGCCAGCACGTTCCCGCTCGCGGGGGTCGCGGTCGGCCGGATAGCCCGTGTCCGCTGCTGGCGAAACGAAACGGCTGCGGTCCGGGCGGGGCAGTTCTTCCCGCGAATCAATGGGTCGCGGAGCGGGTCTGATGTGCATGGAATGTCCGGAATGAGGCAGCAGTGCGGGCGGGCTGACTCCCGGCGGCGGGGTGAAGGCGTCGTCTGCCGGTTCGAGGAAGCCGGCAGGGCGGTGAGCTGGCGACGGACGGTGCGGTGAGCGATCCTGCGGGGGCAGGCTGTCACTTCCCGGCGTGTATCGGGGCGCGGTGCTCCGGTGGGATGTGTTCCCCGGCGAAGCGGCAGGCGATTCATGCTGCTGCGGCGTGAAGGTGTAATCGGCGGAGGTCACCTGACCGGCAGACGGGCCCGGGGAGTCTCCGGTCAGCCGCTGCCCGCTGAAGGGCCCCTGCTGATCGGTGGTCTGACCGACCAGCTGCACATCGGAGGTGGGGCTGGAGAGCGTACCACCCCAGGACATTTCATCGACCAGGCGGCTCTTCAGTCGGGCCTGCTGTTCCGGCTGAGCACCACTGGTCAGCAGGATATCGTCCACCACAAAGTTGCCCTGCTCTTTCTTGATGGAAACGCGGGCACCACCGGTCAGACTGCCCAGGGCCACCACGGCCGATTCATCGGAACTCAGCACGCGGACGTCCTGCAGTTCCCGGCGAAGATAGGGTACGGCTTTGGGGCCGGCGGCCGGAATGCGGCGGACCTGGCTCCAGACGAGCCGGTTAAAGTCGGCGGAGGTGTATCGGCCAATCATCGGGATATCGTTCTGCTCCAGCCCCTTCATGACGAAGCGGACCGGAATCAGCAACTGCAGGGCTGCTTTCAGAGAAAGCTCTCCCGCCGGTGAAGGCCCGTCGGCCGCATTGCCACCCGGGCTGTCTGCTTCAGTCTGCCCGTCAGCGGGCAGCCCGTCATCAAGTGCCGTCAGCAGGATATCGTCCACACGGACATCGCCCGAACGGTCCCGCAGAATGTAGACCAGCTGGCGGCCATCGGCGGCTTCCATATAGTATTTGGTGACATCACCCAGGAATTCCGTCCGCAGGGGGACAGCGGACCGGGGCACGAACCGAGCCAGCGGCAGATCGGTCACCCGCAGCTGAGCATGGATCGTTCCATCCGGAGCCCGATCCTCCAGCTTCCGCCAGACGCGGTGATTCAGGTCGGCAGTGGAGATTTTCTGCAGCATGGGCAGGTCGCCCCGAGCCAGCGACTGCGCGGCAATCTGCATGATGGCCCGGCCGGTAAACAGGGCTGACAGCCGCATCTGCTGCCGACTGGTCAATTCATACAGTGTGACTTCCTCGATGCGGTAATCGGGGGTGGTTCCCGGAGCGGGATCTTCCGTCCCACGATCCATGCTGATGGTCACCACGTGCTGTTTCCCGTTGACCATCACATCGGCCCGGTGATCGGCGAGCGTGACCTGGAAATCCTGGTCCATGGCATCGGCCGGGGGCAGTGGCACATCGTTCAGATCGGCCGGGGCCAGACTGCGTTTGAACAGACTGTCCGTACAGACGGCCGCCAGCTGTTTGTGGTCCTGACTGTGGAACGCCTGCAGGAAGCTGGTCGCCCGGGCAAGGACCGCGGCGGTCTTCCGCAGTGAAGGAATGTGCTGGCTGGTCTCCCGTGCTTCCACGGCCACATCGTCCACCAGCCAGGAACCATCAGCCAGACGGAATGACAGAATCATTTCTCCGGTCGCCCGGGGCAGTCGCACCACAGCCGCGTCGCCATCAAGCTGAGCTTCCGGCTTCAGCTTCTGCGAACGGTTCTTCTGGTTCACGATCCGCTGCGACAGCCACGAAATCTGGCCGTCGGTCAGCTGATCCAGTTCGGTCCGCAGTCCTTCGGTCGTTACGCCGAGCACACGTTCGCGGCGGCCGGTGTCCCAGGCATCGAGGAATTCACGAACCGACAGCAGCAGATCCATCTGCTCACTGACAGACCGGCTGGTCTGCAGTCCTTTGCGTTTCTGCCGCATGTAAATGTCGTCCACCACCCACTCACTGCTGCCTGGTTTGCGGACCAGCTTGTACAACAGCTTACGGGTGCTTTCGCCCGCCTGCACCGTCACCTTTTTCTCGTCTTCGGAAACGTCTTCCACTTCAACCACGGTGGTTTCGCCGGTGGGAAGCTGGAGGATCTTCATGTCGTCGAGCGACTCCGTCCGTCGGAGGGCTTTCTCCTCGAAGGAATCGGAAGCCAGATGCCGTACGCCGTCGATGTCGCCTTCCTGCAGGGCCTGCATGAAGTGATCGATCGTGCGTGTTTCCACAAAATTGGCACAGCCGGCAGCCAGCAGAACAGCCAGACCGGCGAAGCAGCCCACCCGCAGGAAGGCCGGCAGGCGGCCACATCTCTGGACCCGGTCGCAGCCATCAGCCGGCTGGCAGGCGGTCGAAGTTCCCGCTTGAGACAGAGGGTGCTGAGACATGGCCATAGATGATGTTCCTGTGGCGGGCTGGACGGCCGAATGAGATGGTCCGGCTGTCGATTCCGCGGATTCCCCTGCCATGGTGCATGGCATCTGAACGGAAACCCGGCAGGCTGGCGGAACGTCCCCGCTGCGGTGCAGCGACTGGTTCTTCCAGACCATTCCACCAGGGGGAATGGTGCCGGTTCGGGGGAATTGCGTATGAGATGTGAGAGAGGGACGACGGGAAGCCGAATTGTGGAAGTGAGTGCCGTTTCCAGTCAGCCGGTCAGACCGTCGAGGCGGACTGACAGGTGAAGTGGACTGAGCAGTGCAGCTGTGAAGGGGACCGGGGAGGCCGGAGGTGACTGATTGCCGGGCCGGTTTCGGACCGCGTCCATCTGCAGACGGGCCCGCATTCCGACCGGGCAACAGCAGTTACGGAGTGTGAGACGCCCCGTAACATCTGGAACAGGAGAGGCGTGGCGTTCTCCCACAATCAGTCAGAGTCGTCAAGGTGAGTCAGACTTTGCCGGCCGATTGACCGGATTTCTCCGGGAAACCTGCTCGCTCCCGGCAGTTTCTGCCGGGGAAAGCGGCTTTTCCAGCTGGTTGTCCGCCTGTGATAGCAGCTGAATCGCCGGGACCCGCAGACGCTGAAGTTCCTCCTCCAGCGAGTGATGCTGTTCGATCTCGATCGCCGCGCCCGCGTGAATGACATCGAGGTTGGTCAGGATGATCTGCTGCCCGTCCGTCAGCTCGGATTTGAGGAGCACCAGCGACTCCAGGAAGCTGGGCGACTTGAGCGTCACGGCCCTGGCCCGTCCTCCATCCGCCAGGAAAACCCGGCCGTCCAGCAGTGCATCCCGCGGGATGGCCACCACGTTCTGGTGCACCGGCCCGTCGATCCGGGCCTGCACAAAAGTCCCCGGCAGAAGGGGGACTTCCTGCCCTGCGTTATCGACCTGTACAAACACCAGAACTGTTCGCGTGGTTTCGTCGGCCTGTGGAGCGGCACGAACCACGGTTCCCGACCAGCGGACACCGGAGGACTCGTTGCCGGACAGCACACACCGGGGATGCCGGCCAGCGGAAATCTGCTGCCGCAGGAAAGCATAATCCTTCAGCGTGACAGGCAGGGGAACTTCCACCCGCCTCAGGTCTGTCAGCCGGACCAGGGGATCGCCGGTCCGCAGGTACTGTCCCGGGTCGACCAGCACTTCGCTCAACGTACCATCGAACGGTGCACGAATTTCTGTCCGCTGCAGATCCTGCCGGGCCAGCTCCAGCTGCGCTTGATGGCTGGCCTGACGGCGTTGAATCTGCTCTCTGCGCAGCGGGAACAGGTCGCGTTCGTTCTCGTAGGCTGCCAGCGACTGTTCGTATTTCTTCAGCTGCAGCAGCGATTCCGTCAGCTGGCTTTCCGCCGCCACGCCCCGGCCACTCAGCTTGCGAACCCGCTCGAACTCCTCCCGAAAGACGTCGATGTCCTGCTGGCTCAGTTTCAGCATGCGGAGAATGCCGGCATGTTCCTGAGCGAGCCGGTTCAGTTCGGCAGTGTCCGCGGCGAGCTGCGCTTCGATATCGGCCACCCGCTCGCGGTAAGTGGCGGGGTCCACCCGCACCAGCAGATCGCCCTCCCGGCGGACAGACTGTCCATCGGGGCCGGTCGCCACCGACATGCCCCGCATGGCATTCCCAACGTACAGCCGGGGATGCACCTCGATTACTTCACCGGAAACCTGGGCGGAAATAATGACTTCGCGATCGGCCACGGCGGTGCCGTAAGCCGAGACGATTTCCCGCAGCTGCCGACGGGACACATCGAATACTTCGACATGATAAATCTTCTCGACCGTTTCGCGTTCGTCCGGCGGTTGGCGCAGCGAGGCCAGACCGACGAATGTCAGCACGCCGGCAGACAGGGCCGCTGCACAGAGCAGCAGACTGAGGGCAGCACGCCACCATTTACGGAAAGGTCCTGGCGGAACCGCAGCCATGAGGAAAAATCCATCGTCAGGTCAATATGTTCCACCAGAGGAGACCCACTGGCGCACATCCGGGAACGGGGCGGGAAGCCGGGCGGCTCTGCCGGCAGCAGTGTGCGAGCTGCCGGGCGACGGGTGGAGTTCACTTCAATTATAGTTGACCGCCCCGGATGACAAACGGCACAGCGGCGACGTCTTTCGGGA
>JAGQPV010000014.1 GCA_020426545.1 Planctomycetaceae bacterium | reverse complement strand
ATCGCCAGCCAGTACGGCGTGTACCGCTACACCCCGGATACGCACAAGGCGTATCTGGAAGTGATCGGCTACCCGGTCGATGTCTACGGCAAAGGCCCCAAGTACAACATCGGGCCCCTGGGCCTCGCTTTCCTGGACAAGGATCACCTGATTGTGGGTGATGGCAGCCGTCCCGATGGCGAAGAGCTCGTGCGGGCCTACAAGGTGCCGGCCACCCCGCCAGAGACCCCGCAGCAGGAAGCCACGGCGGCCTTCACGCTCGGCCCGATCACCAAGAGTGAAAAGACAGCCAAGGGCGAAGGCAATTTCTATGGCGTGGCTGTCGGTGCCGATGCGATCTTCGTCACCTGCAACGGCGACGACACCAAGGGCTGGATTTCCAAAGCTGTGATTGCCGATGGCAAGCCGGGTGCCCTGGAGCCGACGATCGCCACCAAAGAGGCCACCGAAGTCGATGCACCGGTTCCCGTGGTGTTCAGCCCCGAAGGCGACCTCGTGGTCGGTCAGATGGGTGAAATGAACGTGGCTGGCGACTCGCTGTTGACTACGTACGACCCGAAGACCGGCGAACTGAAGAAGAGCTGGAAGACCGGCCTGAGCGATATCGCCGGCCTGGCCTACAGCCCGATTACGAAGAAGCTGTACTGCACCGACTTCGCCTGGTCCGACACCGCCCAGGGCGGCCTGTTCCGGCTGGACATCGATGGCGACAAGGTGACGGCGACGAAGATTCTCAGCCTCGACAAGCCCACCGCTATTGCCTTCGACAAGAGCGGCAGCCTGTATCTGACCACCTTCGGCACGGCCGAAAAGGACAGCGACAAGTCGCCGGGAACTCTGCAGGTCATCAGCAAGGAAGCCGGTCTCTGATCGCCTCTCAGCTGATGCAGATTTCAGCCTGTGAAACCGGAGTTCCGGCACCACAGCTCTGAACAGCTCATGCGGGCTGCCCGTGGTCGATAACGACTGCAGGCAGCCCGTTTTTTTCTGACAGCGCTGCCGTTTCAGGGTGCCGCAGCTGTTCCGGCGGGGAAGCCACCGCAGGCCGCCAGGTTCGAGCGGGAGAACGCGGGAAGCCGGCAGCGGGCAGATTCTGCCTGTCCACCGAGACTTCCTCCTGGTTTTCCGTTTGCTGCCGGCAGCAGGGGCCAATCAGCGGGAAATCCCCTTGCAGCAATCGGCTGAAATCAGTATCTGGCACCCCGCAAAAGGAATGCGCCCGGCTCAGGCGGATTGACCGTCCCGGATCACGCTCATTCCAGAGACATTCGGCTCCTCCTCAACTGGTGAGGCGGCAGACCCGCAGCTGGTGCAGTACGGCCTCAGACGATCCAGCTTGAGCCACTGCGGCAACCCAACTATACTTGCCCGGTTCTCCCCGCAGGAAAACCCGACTTAGACGGTCCTGTCTATGCATTTTTCGCTGATCGACAGAATCACCAGCCTGACGCCCGGTGAGTCCATCACTGCCGTCAAGAATCTTTCCCTGGCGGAAGAATACCTGGCGGATCATTTCCCGGGATTCCCGGTGATGCCCGGCGTGCTGATGATCGAGTCCATGGTGCAGGCCGGTGCCTGGCTCATGCGTCACACGGAAGAGTTCCGCTACAGCACCGTCCTGCTGAAGCGGGCCCGCGGAGTGCGGTTCAACAATTTCCTCCGTCCGGGACATACGCTGGAAGTCACCGTCGACGTGCATGAAATCGGCGAGGCGTCCTGGGTGGTCAAAGGCAAGGGAACGGTCGAGGGCAAATCGGCCGTGAGTGCCAGGCTGACACTGGAACAGTTCAATCTCCGGGACAGGAACCCGGCGATGGCCGAATCTGATGCGGAACGCGTCAAATGGCTGCAGTCGAAATTCCGCCAGCTGTGGACGGTCCCCGTCACCTGAAAACCCGTTCCGGCCGAAGCCTGCTGCAACTGGCCGGTCCGCGGGAACTTGAATCAAATTGAGGGCCGGGCGGAAACAAAGCTCCTGTTAAGTAGGGATCGCACAATTTCGAGCAACGAAGGCGCCACTGTCGGTCAGGTTACAGGATCAGGTCGCTGGAGGCGATTTTCGGCGCAAACAGAATCGACAGGCGAACTTTCGACAGGCACTGGCAGGCAGGTGCCGAAAGTAACCCTGTGACGGTCCAGAAACCCGGCGCACACGAAAAGCAGGTTGTGGTGCTGGCAGATTCTCACCACATACTGTTTCCGGCCTGAGATTCCGGACAGTCAATTCAGATTCCAAAGGATGTGATCGCATGAGGCTGGCTGGCAGAATCGCTCTGGTGACTGGTGGAAGTCGCGGTATCGGCAGCGCCGTTGTCCGCAAACTGGCCAGTGAAGGAGCGAAAGTCGCTTTTAATTACCACTCCAGCAGCGAGGCAGCCGGTCAGCTGGTTTCCGAGCTCGAACTCGATCAGCGGGAAGCTGCCTGCTGGCAGGCCGACGTGCGCAACGGTGAAGATGCCGCGGCACTGGTCGGAAAAGTCATCGACAAGTGGGGCAAGATCGACATCCTGGTGAATAACGCCGGTGTGATTCGCGACAACCTGCTGGCGATGATGAGCCCGGAGGACTGGAACGAGGTCATTCAGACCAATCTGAACAGCGTCTACCATTTCTGCCATGCCGTCACCCGGCCCATGATGTCGGCCCGGTTCGGCCGCATTATCAATATGTCGAGTGTGGCTGCACATTACTCCAATCCCGGCCAGGCCAACTACGCTGCCAGCAAGGGCGGGGTGGAAGGTCTGACCCGCTGCCTGGCCACCGAACTGGCCCGCCGCGGGATCACGGTCAATGCCGTGGCCCCGGGATTCATTGAAACAGACATGACGGAAGCCGTGGTCAACGCGGCTGGCGATAAAATCAAGAAAGCCATTCCCTGCCGGCGGCTCGGCCAGCCCGAAGACGTGGCCAACGCAGTCGCCTTTCTGGCAAGTGAAGAGGCATCGTACATTACCGGTCAGACAATCACGGTCGACGGCGGCCTGACTCTGGGCGGTATGGCCGGCTGAAGCGGTACAGGCCGGATCGACGCAGCGGGACGGTTTCCGCCGGGAAGCCGCCCGAAGACAGAAGTACGGAACAGACGAGACAACCCGATCCCGTCCAGACGGTGCCCCTGTCCGCATTCAAGGACGAGTGGCTGAAGCTGGCGACCCAGGAGAATGACTGATGCTGACGACAAGCGAAATTTTCGACAAGGTGCAGGAAACACTGATCGACGCTCTGGGCGTGGATGATGATGAAGTAACCCTCGAATCCACCCTGGTGGGTGACCTGGGTGCCGAGTCCATCGACTTCCTGGACATCGTGTTCCGGCTGGAGAAGAACTTCAACATCAAGATTCCCCGGGGCGAGCTGTTCCCGGAGAACCTGGCCTCGGCCGATTCCTCCTTCGTGCAGGATGGCAAAGTCACTCCCTCGGGCCTGGAGGAACTCCGCGAGCGGATGCCTCACGCCGATGTGGATGCCCTGGCTGCCGATCCCCGGGTGGACAACATCCAGAATCTGTTCACCGTGCAGATGATTGTCAACTTCCTGGAAAACAGACTCGCCTCCGCCTGAGGCCGGTCTGCGGTTACTGCGACGGGCCCGTGATCGGGCGGGCTCGTCGGTCTGTCTCAACAGAGTGCCTGTCCGGAAATCGCTGTCACCCTCCAACCGCGTGTGCCTTGAGTTAAGTCCTCACGCATGTGGCTGGAGCGACACGAGGTTTCCGGAAAGTCTCTACGAGACTGGTTCCACGGAAGGGAGCCCCGGTGCGCTGGATCTGGATCGATCGATTTGTGGAGTTCGAGCCTGGCGTGCAGGCCCGCGCGGTGAAAAACATTTCGCTGGCGGAAGAGCATCTGCACGACCATTACCCGGGCTTTCCCGTCATGCCCGGTTCGCTGATGATCGAAGGCATGGCTCAGACAGGTGGCATCCTGCTGGGTCAGACCAGCAACTTTGAAAAGATCGTGATTCTGGCCAAAGTGCCGGACGTGACTTTTCACAGCTGGGCCTGCCCCGGAGACAGCCTGATTTATACGGCCCGCCTGCTGGACGCCCGCGACGAAGGCGGAACCGTCGAGGTGAAAGCTCATATCGGCGAGCGGCTGGTAGCCGAAGCGGAAATTCTGTTTGCCCATCTCGACCAGACCGATCCCGAATTTGGCGCGATTGACCAGAAGGACTTTGTCTTCTCCTCATCGCTGATGAGTGTGATGGATGTGGGCCTGGCGGGCGACGGGATTTCCAGTTCCGGCGGCTGAAACCGTGACAGTCGCGGATCGGCCTGAAGAGTATCGTAAACACAGGGCGCGCCGGCGCCGGTTCTTAAGTTGCCCGACACGGAGGATTTGGCCGTGGTGGATACCACCCGCCGCAGAGTTGTCGTCACAGGAATCGGCTGCGTTACACCGGTTGGCAATGACGTGCCGACCATGTGGAATTCCCTGCAGCAGGCTTCCAGCGGCATTGGCCCCATTACCTATTTCGACGCCACCAACTTCCCCACCCGCTTTGCGGCTGAGGTGAAGGGCTTCGCTCTGGGTTCGCATATCGAAAACCCCGAGCGGTTTCAGTATGCCGGCCGGAATGTGCATTTTGCGATAGGCGCTGCCTGCCAGGCGATTCAGGATTCCAGCCTGACGGACTCTCGATTCGACCCGGCCCGGTTCGGGGTGTACCTCGGCGCGGGAGAAGGCCAGCAGGACTTCATGCTGTTCATGGGCATGGTGGCCGAAGCCCGCCGCAACGGGGAACTCGATCTCGAAGAGTTCACCCGGCTCGGCATGGAACGGCTCGACCCGCAGACGGAACTCGAGCAGGAACCCAACATGGCAGCCGGCCATCTGGCCAGCCTGTTCAACGCTCAGGGACCAAACCTCAACTGCCTCACCGCCTGTGCCGCTTCCAGCCAGGCCATCGGTGAAGCCGCCGAACTGATTCGCCGGGGCGATGCCGATCTGATGCTCTCCGGCGGAGCACACAGCATGATTCACCCCTTCGGCGTGACGGGGTTCAATCTGCTGACGGCCCTCTCCACACACAACGAAGATCCGCAGGGGGCTTCACGGCCTTTTGACCGGAACCGCGATGGCTTCGTGCTCGGCGAAGGTGCCGGCATGCTGATTCTCGAAGAACTGGATCACGCCCTCAAGCGGGGTGCTCAGATCTACGGGGAAATCGCCGGCTACGGTTCCTCGGCCGATGCCTACCGCATCACCGACATTCACCCGGAAGGCCGCGGTGCGGTGACCTGCATCCGCATGGCACTCAAAGATGCCGGCCTGAACGGCGACGAAATCGGCTACGTCAACGCGCACGGCACCAGCACCTCGGTGAACGATCGCGTCGAGACGATGGCCATTCGCCAGTCTCTGGGCGAGTCGGCCTTCAAAACGCCCGTTTCCAGCATCAAGAGCATGATGGGCCACCTGATCGCTGCGGCCGGCAGTGTGGAAGCCATCACCTGCCTGCTGGCAATTCGCGATGGCATCCTCCCGCCCACCATCAATTACGAAACACCCGACCCCGACTGTAACCTGGATTACGTGCCGAACGAAGCACGGGACCAGAAGGTCGACTACGCCCTGTCGAACAGCTTCGGCTTCGGCGGACAGAATATCTCGCTGATTCTCAGCCGCTACACCGGCTGATTGACCAACTGATTGACCGGCAGACCGCCCCGCCAGCACACCACGGCGGAGCGGTTCTGTCCTGATCTGTCTCCTCTCCAATCAGAGCCTGCCCTCCATCGGCGGGCCACATACTCTTCAGCCGGGCCAGCAGCTGTGGAATCGGGACCAGTTCCCGGCTGTTATCAGCCCGGTTGTCTCTCTGACTGATCCCTGTCCTTCACCGCGAACAGGAATGCCTGTCTCTCCACGGGCCCTCTTCAGAAAATACCGGCACACTGCCGTTGCGGCCCGGAATCCCTCTCCGGTTGCGGACGGCAGCCCCGTTTTCTGAAAAACAGCCCGCAGACCGGGCAGGCTTCCGAACCGATTCGTACCGGGCTAAGATAGTTTCAGCTGAATGCGTACTCTGCGGGGTTAAGCCAGTTTGCTCCCCTCAGCAGACTGACGGTGTGGTCCCAACTGGCCCCCGTCGTGACATCTGCGATTTTCTCTTCTCTCTGCCGCTGGAGTAGCTGGTGGGCTGGGTTCTGGTTCTCAGCATTGTGGCCGGCGTCCTGCTGGTCGACATGCTGATTCATCTCGGGTTTGCTCTGTTGATCCTGCCGTTCTTTGAACGGCCGGTTCCCTTTTCTGTGGAACCTTCGGAACCAGATCCCCGGGCGGAGCGGATTTCCTTTCCGGGCAGCGATGGCCTGACTCTGCGGGGCAGCCTGTTCGTGCGACCGGAAGAAGAATCCCGCGGGCTGATTCTGTTCTGCCCCGAGCATTGCGGTGACCACTGGTCGGCCATGAATTACTGTGCCGGCCTGTGGGATGCCGGCTTTGATATTATGTCCTTCGCTTTCCGCAATCAGGGAGAAAGCGATTCGCTCCCCGGCTATGAACCCCGGCACTGGCTGACCAGCCACGAATTGAGCGATACGCTTTCGGCTATTCGCTATATCGACTCCCGGCCGGACCTGGCCAGCCGCCCCCTGGGTGTGTTCGGCATCAGTCGCGGAGGTTGTGCCGCTCTGGCTGCCGGCTCGCTGACTCCACGGGTGCGGGCTGTCGCCTGCGAGGGTGTGTTCAGCACGCGTTCGCTGATGCGGTTCTATTCGCTGCGCTGGGCCTCGCTGTATCTTCCGCAGTGGGCGCTCAAACTGCTGCCGCAATGGCACATTAATCTGACCCTGCAGCTGACCCTGCAGCTGAGTGCCTGGAAACGGGGACTGCGATACCCGCGGCTGGAATCCCTGCTGAAGAAAATTCCGCCCCGCCCGGTGCTGATGATTGCCGGCGGTCGCGATACCTACGTTCCCGAGAACATCACCCGCTCGGTCTGTGAAGCAGCCCGGTCCTCCTGCAATGGAGTGTGGGTCGTGCCCTCGGCGCGGCACAACATGGCTCGCCGGGTCGATCCCGCGGGCTACGATGAACGGCTGGAACAGCTGTTTCAGGCGCTCTCCAGCGAGAGCAGCCCCCGGCCCGAGTCCAGCACGGCCAGCACCGATCAGCCTGCCGAACTGCAGGACTCGGAAGACAGTGGCACCGGCTGCCGCGCGGCCGGCTGAAGAGATTCCAGCCTTCCCGGCTGAGTCCCGGAATCGTGCCCTGCTGCTGTCGCGGCGAAATCTGCCATCGATCAGTTCGCAGGCAGCTGCGTCCGACAATGCAGACGGGCCCAAATTTTCCCGACAGATCGTCCACCTGCGGTTCGGTTCAACAGTCCAGTGGAACGGACAGAGCCATTGAACAGGCCCCAGCGGTTGGCAGCCCTGTCGATGTGGCAGTTCTTCCCGCCATTCTGCCGCAGGAACCGGCCTTTGAGTGTCTGACCGGCTTCTGAAATCGGGCAGCCTCCCCTCTCCCGCGGCTTCCGGTCATGCCAGGCACCTCCGGACCTACCCTGTCCCCCGTGCCCCAAGTCTCTTGCTGGTCGCTGGTTGCGCCCGCCGCAACAAATAACCCCGAAACTGTCCACAGAGAATTCACATTTCCCGAGGAAAGAGAATCGGGATGGCATTCCATTTGCTGTTCAAGGATTCCGTTCCATTCCATGAGGTAGAATCACCATACCAGCGGCTGCCTCACGGATTCCTGTCATCGCCCTCGTGGCGGGTTCGGCCAGGCGATAAATACAGTCCCTGGCAGGCAGGCTGAACTGGCAGCCCGGAACATTCCCTGTTGATCCGGGAGTCTGCCAGGTTTCAGAAGGTTCCCGGTGGCTCGTTCCCCCCGGATTTTGGACTGGTCAGGCAGCAGCCATGTCTCCATCGGATTCCATCTGCACTCAGCATCGTCTGTTAATCGTCGATGACGATTCAACATTCCGGGCGACGGTACGTGAGATCCTGGCTCCGCGGTACACGCTGCTGGAAGCCGCTTCGGGTGAGGAAGCTCTGGAACTGGTTGAATCCGAGCCGATCGATCTGGCCCTGCTCGACATGCACATGCGGGTACTCACCGGCCTGGAGACACTGCGGATCCTGAAGCAGTCCCACGCCACAATCCACTGCGTCCTGGTGACGGCCGACTGGACTCCCGAACTGGAAGCCGCCGCCGTCGAAGCAGACGCCTGGTCGGTCCTGTCCAAGCCCGTCACCCGGCGGAAGCTGGTGACCACGCTGGCCGCCGCCATCCAGCAGGGCGGCAGCGACACATCGCACGGCACGCTGCCGCTGAACTGACGATTGCCCGGCAGGCGTTCCACTCTTCATGCGTTCCAGACCTCAGCCGGGCCGCATGTTGTCTGGGCCTCTACCGCGCCCGGCAAGCTGGGAGATGGCGGCAACATTTCAGCGTCCACGTCTTCATTCCCGCCCGGCTGCGCCGCTGCGGGACAGCGGACACTCCCTCCGAGGGGCACAGGCTGCGGTTGCCGCCGAACTGACCTTCCCCCTGACGCAGTATTTTCCTCCTGCTCTACCTGGACCACGCAGTGTGAATTCATAGTGGCCGGAATTCGCCCCGACGGCCAGGATTCCGGTCGCGGACAGGTCCATCCTTCATCCCCTCCTTTGCGGCTGCCGATAATTCAAACATTGATTTCAAACAACCGTTTGATATAATCCTGCAGAGAAACCCCAGGCACAGTCTGGGGGAAACGCAATCAGCGGGACTTCCTGCTGCTCCTGCTCCTCGGGGGCGCTCACAGCCAGCATATTTTGCAACCTTTTTCCAATCATTGGTTTACGACTCCTCGCCAAAGGCCTTCCCCATGTCCACGCGGCCAGACGATGAAGATTCCCGCACTCGCCTGCTCAATGCGGCGGGAGAGATCTTTGCCGTCAAGGGGTTCCAGTCGGCCACAGTCCGCGAGATCTGCAGCCGGGCCGGTGCCAACATCGCAGCGATCAATTACCACTTTGGCGACAAAGAGAAACTGTATATCGAAGCCGTCAAACAGGCGCACCGGCTCAGAAAAGAACAGGTGCCAATGCCGGTGTGGCCGGAGGGTACGCCACCGGAAGCCCGTCTGCGGGATTTCATCGAGACGATGGTCCGCCGGATGGCCGTGCGGGAAATGGCCCCCTGGCATCACCAGCTGATGATGCGGGAGATGGCCAGCCCCACCAGAGCCTGCCTGGAGATGGTGGAAGAATCCATCCGCCCGGAACACGAACGGCTGGTCGCCCTGCTGCGGGAACTTCTCCCGCCGGATGTAACCCGACTGCAGGTCGATCGCACTGCGTTCAGCATCATCGGCCAGTGCATGTTCTATAAATTCGGCGCCTCTGTCGGCCGAATCCTGCTCGGCGATGAACCTTATGCCCGCATGGCTGAACCCGCCTCCATTGCCGAGCACATCGCCCGATTCACGCTGGATGCCATCAGCTGTCTCCGGAGCACTCCCCGTTCCCCGGCAGCGACCAGTGGCTCCCCAGAGACTGAAGCAACGGCAGGGAATCTGCCTCCCGCGGACTGACGGGCCGCTTTCCGCTGCGAACATTCTTCCGAGAACACTCCCGCCGGGCCCCCGCCCGACCACGTGCAGATAAGGAATTCCAGGCCATGGCTCTTCAGAGTGCCGGTTCCAGAATACTAAAGGCCGTGCTGCCCCTGGCGCTGCTGGGCGGCAGCGTCATGGGTTTCCAGGCCCTCGGCCCCAGATCCGCACCTCCCCGCCGCGAACAGGACCGCTCCGCGGCCGTTCTGGTGCAGACTGTGCCGGTGGAATCCGCCACCGCGGAACTTCCGCTGGTGGTCGACGGGCTGTCCGCTCCCTGGCGGGAAGTCACACTGGCAGCACAGATCAGCGGGCGGGTGACCTTTCGGGCTGAACAGTGCCGCCCGGGAAATGTGGTGCAGCAGGGAACGGTCCTCCTCGAGATCGACCCCCAGGAATACGAACTGGAAGCCCGCCGTCTGCAGCAGGAGCTGGAACAGGCCCGCACCAGCGTGAATGAACTCCAGGTGCAGATTACCAACACCGAGGAATCGCTGAAAATCTCCCGGCAGGAAGTCACATTGCGGGAACGGGAAACGGCCCGCATCCGCCGCCTGGCCGACCGCAAAGTCAGCACCGATTCCGAAGTCGATACCGCCCTCCGCGAGGAACTGATGGCCCGGCAGAATCTGACCACCCTGGAGAACCAGTTGCGGCTGCAGCAGGCACAGCGTCCCCGGCTGGATCAGGCGGTGGAACTGGCTCAGTCCCGCCTCGAGCGGGCAGAACTGGATGTTACCCGCACAAAGATCGTGGCACCGTTCGATGCCGTGGTGACCGGGCAGCCGGTGGAGCAGGGCAGTTATGTGCGGGACGGAACGGAACTGGTCACCCTCGATGACATCAGCGCGGCCGAAATCCGCTGCAGTCTGCAGATGGACCAGCTCGACTGGCTGTGGAAGCAGCAGCGGCCGCATACCACTCTGGAAAACAACGGCCAGCCCCCGCACGATATTCAGATTCCCCGCACGCCGGCCACGGTCATTTACCGGCTGGGTGGCCGGGAATATCTCTGGAAAGGGGTTCTGTCCCGGTATGACGGCTGGGCCCTCGATGAACGGACCCGCACGGTACCCGCTCGAATCCTGGTCAGCAGCCCCGGCGAGTTCGAAGTACGGCTGGCTGGTCAGTCGGAGAAATCCGCAGCCGCCGGCGAGGAACCAGCCACCTTTACTCCGTTCGCCGGCGGACCGCCTTCGCTGATGCGGGGCATGTATGTCACCGTGCGACTGCACACCCTGTCCGATGTGCCGCTCGTGCGGCTGCCGGAACGCGCCGTCCGGCCGGGGAATACCGTCTGGCAGATTGTCGACGGAAAACTGGCGATCCGGTCGGTTACCGTCCGGCAGACTTCGGGAGGTTCCGTCCTGCTCGATGCGGAAGCCTCGCAGCTGACAGCCGGAGACCGCATCATCGTCTCGCCTCTGTCCTCACCTGAACCGGGGATGGCCGTGCAGGACGAGGCCGCACCGGTTCAGCCGGCCAGCCTGTCCATCAGCAGCGAAGAGAAACGACCGGCTTCCCGGCCAGCGGGGGACGCGGCAGCCAGCGCTGCCCGTGAGGGAGGTGCCGCATGAAATCCGTACTCCGCTGGATCATCCATAACACTCCCGCCATGAACACTCTGATGGTGGCGACACTGGTCGTGGGCGCCATCAGTATGTATTCGATGCGGCGGGAAGTGTTTCCCGAGTTCGATCTGGAAATGATTCTCGTCACGGTGCCTTACCCCGGGGCCAGCCCGGCCGAAGTCGAGGAAGGCATCTGCCAGAAGATCGAAGAAGCCGTCCATTCCGTCGACGGGCTGAAGAAGGTCACCGGCGTGGCTGCCGAAGGCGCCGGCTCGGTCGTGATCGAACTGGAATCCGACGTCCAGGATGTGCAGAAGGTGCTGGCGGAGGTCCGTTCGGAAATTGACCGCATCCCCAGTTTTCCGGAGCTGGCCGAAGATCCCAATGTGGAGCAGGTCACCATGCGGCGGCAGGCCATCCGCGTGGGGGTCCTCGGCCCCGATGTGGACAGTCCGCAGGCCGAGTGGAAACTGCGCGAACTGGCCGAGCAGGTCCGCGATGACATTACCCGGCTGCCGCAGGTCTCTCAGGCCGAACTGGTCGCGTCCCGCCAGTACCAGATCGATATCGAAATTCCCGAAGAGACCCTCCGTCGCCACGGACTCACGCTGCGGCAGATTGCCGATATCGTTCGCCGTGAAAACCTCGAACTGCCCGGCGGTACGATTCGGACGGACGCTGGCGAAGTGCTGGTCAAAGGCCGGCACAAGCATGTCTCGGGGGAAGGGCTCACCCGGCTCCCTCTGCTGAGCCGGCCCGACGGAACCGTCCTCACGGTAGGTGACCTCGGCAGCGTGGAGGACGGGTTCGATGACTCCGCCGCCCAGTCGTGGGTCAACGGTCAGCCCGCCCAGATCATCTCCATTGACCGGACGTCCCGCGAGGATGTTCTGGAGCTGACGGCCGCCGTGCGGAAATTTGTGGAGCAGAAGAAACTGCCGGAAGGTTACCGGCTGATGGTCTGGGGCGATGAATCCATCGACGTTCGCGACCGACTGGAACTGCTGGCGGAGAACGGCATCCTCGGGCTGGTGCTCGTGTTCTTTGTGCTGGCCGTGTTCCTCGAACTGCGGCTGGCCTTCTGGGTGGCAATGGGAGTTCCCTTTTCGATTCTGGGAGCCTGCGTCGTGCTGCTGGCCATGGGCCAGACGCTCAACATGCTCTCCACCTTCGGTTTCCTGATGGCCCTGGGCATTCTGGTCGATGATGCGATCGTCATCGGCGAGAATATTTACGCACACCGGCAGCTGGGCAAGCCGCCCCTCAAAGCAGCCATTGAAGGCACCATGGAGGTGCTCCCTTCCATCGCCGCTTCGGTCAGCACCACCGTCATCGCCTTCCTGCCACTGCTGTTTGTTGTCGGCATCATGGGCAAATTCATTGCCGTGCTGCCAATCGCCGTAATCGCCATGCTGCTGATTTCGCTGTTTGAAAGTACGTTCATTCTGCCCTGTCACCTGGCTCACGGCGGTGACGAACACGCGGAGCCGCAGACATTGACCGCCCGTGCCCGACAGCGGATGCGGGCCATGCCTCTGCCCATGAGAATGACGGCCGGCATGGTTCTGGTGGGCGGAGCTGCCCTGCTGTCGTTCCTTGCCGGCCCGTTTCAGCTGGGTGCCGCCGTCCTGATCTGGATTAACCGGCACGCCCAGCAGTGGCTGGATGGAGTCATCAGCCGGGTCTATTCCCCTGCCCTGCGGTGGTCGCTGCAGAATCCGGCGACTATTCTCGCGGGGGCCTTTGGTATCCTGCTGCTGATGGCGGGCTGTGTCCGCTCGGGCATGGCTCCGTTTATCATCTTCCCCCGGACAGACAGCAAGACATTAACCGCCAGCCTGACCTACCCCGATGGCACGCCGAAACCCGTCACCCTGGAAGCACTGGAGAAAATCGAGCAGGCCGCCATCGACCTGAACGAGCAGTACATTCAGGAGACGGGGCGTCCAATTTTCTGGCTGTATCGTCGCACGGTGGGTTCGACGGAATCGGCCTCCGGCCCGGGACGGACCAGTACCAAATCAGGTTCCAACCTGGGCAGTGTGGTTGTGGAGCTGGTCGATACTTCCGAGCGGGATGTCTCCAGCGAGCATAACGTCGGCCAGTGGAGAGAGGCCGCCGGCAGATTCGCCGGTGTGGAAAGCCTCACCTTCGGCAGCCGCAGCCACGGTCCTGGTGGCCGGCCGATCGAGTTCAAACTGCTGGCCCGGGCCGACCAGGTGGCCCAGCTGGAATCCGCGGTGAATCGCCTCACCGGAGCCGGACTGACCACCGATCAGCAGGGCATTCTGGAACAGTACGCCGGAGTGTACGACATTGCCGATGATTCCCGCCCCGGCAAATGGGAGTTCCAGCTGTCCGTCCGACCCGATGCCCGCGCCATGGGCGTTCCCCTCCGCGAACTGGCGGAGACGGTGCGGGCCAGCTACTACGGCGAGGAAGTCATGCGGCTGCAGCGGGGCCGGCACGAAGTCCGTCTGATGGTCCGCTACCCCGATGCCGACCGCCGTTCTCTGGCCGACTTCAGCCGGATCCGTGTCAGAATGCAGGATGGGCTGGAACGTCCGCTGACGGAAATTGCCGATGTCAGCGTCCAGCGGAGTTATTCGGAAATCAACCGGATCGACCAGCTGCGATCCATCACCATCACCGCCGATGTCGATGAAACGCAGGCCAACGCCCGCGAAATTGTAGCCGACCTGCAGCGGAACCAGATGCCGAAACTGCTGGCCGAGTTTCCCGCGGTCTCCGTGCGCTGGGAAGGCCAGCAGGAGCAGACAACGGAATCGGTGCAGAGTCTGCTGTCCGGGTTTGGGGTCGCACTGCTGGCCATGTTCCTGCTGCTGACGTTTGAATTCCGCTCCTATGGCATGCCGATCCTCATCATGGGAATCATCCCCTTCGGTGTGGTGGGTGCCGTGGGCGGACACCTGCTGATGGGGATGCCGATTACCCTGTTCAGTCTGTTCGGCATTGTGGCCCTGACGGGTGTGGTGGTGAACGACTCAATCGTGCTGATCGACTTCATCAACCACCGCGTGCGGGAAGGGATCGACCTGGAACAGGCACTGATCGAGGCCGGTTCCCGCCGGTTCCGTCCGGTGATGCTGACATCCGTCACCACAATCGCCGGGCTGATGCCCATGCTGATGGAAACGTCCCTGCAGGCCCAGATTCTGATTCCCATGGCGACCAGCCTCGCCTTCGGCCTGATGCTGGCCACCGTCCTGGTGCTGGTCCTCGTGCCCGTGTTCTACCTGCTGTATGCCAAAGCCTTCGGAATCCGAGGGATTATCGAGAACTTCGACGACGATGAAGAGACCGCGGAGGGACAGGGCATCGGCACCGAGGGAGACGGCCGCCGTCTGTCCTCCCCGGTGACTCCGCCACATCCGGTCGGCATCTGACAGCCTCTGGCAGACTTCCGGCTGATTTCTGTCAGTTACCCCCGAAACTCCCCGTGGCACGGCACCCCGCCCGTCCCGTCACCACGTCGGCCGCCAGCGGCAGCGGCCGGCGAATCGGCGGGGTGCGTTTCCGCCGCTGCCGGTTCGGTTACAATGGCGGCGGGAACAGCAACAGCCGGCAACAGCAGTCCATCCCGGCAGCAGCACTCCATCCCGGCGCCCTCGGCTGCCGGGGGCGCCGGACATATTTCGAGGGAAAGACCAGCACGTGGCGATTGAACCACTGATCGTCGGCGCACCGTTCGGGAATTACCTCGTCCGCGAAGGCGTCACGTCTACGGCCGGAACGTTCACCTGGGAGCACCGGGCGGGCGTGTTGAAACGCATCTGGCGGGTCATGCGGACCGTCCGCTACAACCGCCGCCAGCAGGCGTGGATCAACAAACTGGGGCTGCCGAATCCCGGGCTTCGCTCCGTCAGGGAAAGCATGGCTGAGCGAATTGTCAGCCTGCATGGGTTCACCGAGCACGAGTGGCAGAGCCTGATTGACTATGCAGCCCGCATGGAACCAGCCCCGCTGGCCATCGAGCTGAACATCTCCTGCCCGAATGTATCGAAAGTGGTCACCGATGAAGTGCTGGTCGCCTGCCGGGCCGCGCTGGCCCACCAGGACCGCTTCCTCACCATTGCCAAGCTGCCGCCCGTCCGCTGGCTGGAGCTGGCCGCTCCGCTGTATGACATGGGCATTCGCTGGTTCCACTGCTGCAACACCATCCCGACTCCCGGCGGCGGCGTGAGTGGCAAACCACTGAAGAATTACTCCCTGTGGGCCGTGGGAGACCTCCGCGACCGGTTCGGCGACGACGTCCACCTGATTGGCGGCGGCGGGGTCTCCTGCACGGCCGATCTGGATGACTTCCTGTCCGCCGGAGCCGACCACATCGCGGTGGCTTCCCTGCTGCTGAACCCGCTCCGCTGGCCACAGATCAATCGCTTTCGCGATCACCTTCGGGCCCGCCTTCCACAGCAGACAGATCGCCTCGCCCCTGCATCAGCCGGTCCCCCCGGGAACTGAGTTTCCTGCCCGGTAATTCGCCCCACACCGGCCAGCAGCCCTGGCGATTCTGCTCAGTGGACAGCCCCGCATGGCTCATGGTTCCTATTCCGACGTGTGGAACTCGCTCCAGCGGCTCCAGGCGTAGGTCCATTCCATCCACATCCGCATCACCGACCACAGCAGCCGCATCTGCCCCACATGCTGCGGAGCCAGTTTCTCCTGGCGACTGGCCGATTCGCGGGCCGCTTCCGTCAAACCCCAGCGGGCCGACAGGCTGCGACACAGTCCGTCGGCGGTCAGGTCCGCCTCGGCCTCCTCACTGACATAACCGGCCCCTTCCGCTGTGACAAACAGCTCGAACAGCCGGGACCGCCACGGCTCGAGTTCCAGAGGCTCTGTCGCATCGGACGCATTCTGCAGCAGCGTCTCCAGCTGATTCAGGATCTGATCGGCAAGAGTACAGCCGGCATCGGATTCTGTCGTCATGAAAGGCAATTCCTGCGGGGCTGGAAGATACTGCAGCCCGCACCACGGGCGGGTGCCGGCCGGTACAGGACTGCAGAACAGCGATTACGGGGAGATCAGTCTGTCTGCGGCGGCGGTCGCAGGCGAAGCTTCGCAGCGGGACGGCGAAGGTGTGCTGGCTGCGGCCATTTCGGTATCCTAACTGCGGAAGACAGCCGGCTCCAGCCCGGGAACTCCCCTCCGGCAGCCAGACGCAGACTGACCTGCAGCATCACAACATTTTCCCTGAGTATTTCAAACTGCGGAGCGCCTCGGATGATGAACTACGCCGCCCGGCTGCATGCAGCTGTCCTTCAGCGGCAGACACCCGCCCTGGTGGGCCTCGATCCCCGACCGGATCAGTTCCCCGCTGAAATCCTCGAGCGGGCCCGCCAGAGCGCCGCCACCGACCGCTACGCCGTGCTGGCTGCAGCCTGCGAGGAATTCTGCTGCCGCATCATCGATGTGGTGGCCCCCCTGGTGCCGGCGGTCAAACCGCAGGTGGCCTTCTTTGAAGAATGCGGCCCGGCCGGCCTGACCGCTCTGGCCAGGGTCATGCGGCACGCCCGCCGCGCCGGACTGATTGTCATCGCCGATGCCAAACGCGGAGACATCGGTTCCACGGCCGAAGCCTATGCCCGGGCCTGGCTGGCTGGTGCTGACCCCGAAGCCGCCCCGTTCGCCGCCGATGCCCTGACAGTGAATCCCTGGCTGGGCCCCGATACCCTCACCCCCTTTGTCGAACTGTCCGCCCTCCGCGGAGCCGGGCTGTACGTTCTGGTGAAGACCAGTAACCCGCAGTCCGGCACATTTCAGGATGTCACCGGTCCGCCTCCGGCAGACCAGCACGCCCCCTCGGGCCACGTGTTTCAGCATGTGGCCCGGGAAGTCGAACGGCTCGCGGCCGCCACGCTGACCAGCCAGACCGGTGCGACCAGAACGGCCTATGGAGATATCGGCGCGGTTGTGGGAGCTACCTGGCCCGTCCAGCTGGCCGAACTCCGCAGCCTGATGCCGCACGCTCCTCTGCTGATTCCCGGTTATGGCAGCCAGGGCGGCAACTCGGCCGATGTGGCGGGCGGACTGGACGCGACCGGCCACGGTGCGCTGATCAACAGCTCGCGGGGAATCAACTACGCCTGGAAGCAGGAACCGTGGGCCGACCAGTTTGGCGAAGCCCGCTGGGAACAGGCTGTGGAAGCCGCCACCCGGGCCATGATTGCCGATCTGGCTGAGCACACCACCGCGGCCCAGCTGCAGGGCGGGAACTGAAATGACGGATCTCCAGCCGGAATCGCCGCTCGATGTGCTGGTTGTCGCCCCTCACCCGGACGATGCGGAAATCTCCGTGGGCGGAATCATTCTGACCGCCCGCCGCCAGGGCCTGCGTGTCGGAGTAATCGAGCTGACCAATGGCGAACCCACACCGCACGGCAGCCCCGAAATCCGCCGGGAGGAAACCGCGAAAGCAACCAGTCTGCTCGACCTGTCCTGGAGAGCCTGCCTGGATCTTCCCAATCGTTCTCTGACGGAAACAACCGTGGCCCGCCGGGAACTGGCCACCGTGTTCCGGCTCTGCCGGCCGCGGGTCATCCTGGCGCCTTTCTCAGAAGACGCGCACCCCGACCACGTGGCCGCCAGCCAGCTGGTGGACTCCGCCCGGTTCTGGTCCAAGCTGAGCCGCACCGATCTGCCAGGGGAACCGTGGTGGCCTCCGCGGCTGTATCACTACTGGAGCATTCACCTGAGGATTCACCCCTCGCCCGCCGTCGTGATCGACATCAGCCAGGAGATCGACCAGAAAATGGCGGCCGTGCGGGCGTATGCCAGTCAGATGCTGACCGGCCGATCCACCGAGTTTCCCACACTGCTCGACGACATTCGCGACCGGGCCCGCTACTGGGGCTGGACCATTGGCGCAGCCTATGGCGAACCCCTGGGCTGCCGCGAGGAGATCGGGCTGAAGTCCATTTCTCCGCTGCTGCCCTGAGCCATCCGGCCATGGGTTAAGGCTCAGACAGCTGACAGTCCGGAGCATTCGGGACCATCACCAGCAGTGGCGGGCCCACCCTGCTGCAGGCCAGTTCCCGAACCACGGAATTCAGACGGTTGCAGGCACAAAAAACGGCAGCTGACCACCTGAAAACAGGCAAGTCAGCTGCCGGGAAGTACTCTGCCATGCGGGCTGTCTGAGGCTCAGGGCATCAGCATCATTCCGGGATCCTTGCGGATTGAGTTCCGCCGACCCCGACGCTTGCGTCGTCCATTTTCTTCTGCCATCGGGCCAGCTGCTCCCGGCCCTGCGAAATCCACCAGATCGTTCGGCATGCCTTCTTCATCGCCCTTATTCTTCAGATCTTCCCAGGGACCATTCTGATAGCCCAGCAGAGTTTCCAGTCGCTTCTGCTGGCGAACTCCGGAACTCGAATCGACCACACGAATTTCCCCGGCGGCATCCGCCACAATTGCCTGGTCGACAATGCCCAGCCGGGTGGCCCGCAGTTCCGATGTCAGTTTCAGATCGGCATGCAGTGCATCATCCGCACTGGTGAAACGGGGCCCCGTGTGAACGTCCAGCAGGACATCCTCCGACTGAAAATGCCGTGACTCTTCCTCAAAGGTTTCTTCCGCGGGCCGCAGCACCAGCGTCTCTTTGACACCCCCGATAATCTGCCCCGGCTCCACCTTCACTTTTTCCCGGGTGATTGTGCCCGCATCGGGGAACCACTGGAACATGTCCATCACCACCGAGGGAAGGTTCCGTCCCCGGGCCGGCGAGGCATCCGCCACAAAGTAATGCACGTCTTCTTCGATGGTACTGGGGTCGCTCGGGTCGCTCCAGGGCGTCCACCTTGTTTCACCGATGGCGCTTTCCGGGTTCTCCAGTGAAGCCGGCGGCCGCTGGTAGTTCGGGTTCGTCACTTCGAACCGCACCCGGTAGATGTAGGCATTCCCCGGCGTGACTTCGAAATCGAAATAGCGGAACAGCAGCAGCTGCCCGGCAGCCGAAGTAATCCGCTGCTTCAGGTTGTCGGCCATCCGGTCGGATTCCATACCAGGCTGGAATTCCCGGGCCACACTGGCGGCCACATCATCAAAACCCGGTGCGTTCACCATGTCGCGGCGAATTTTTCCCATGTCGTGCTGCAGCACGGCGAAGCCTTTCGGCTGCACCGGCATCGAGCGGCCCTGTTCGTTCATCTGCTGCTTGAGTTCCAGCAGTTTCTGATTCAGGGCACGCTGCTGCTCACGGGCTTCGGGAGTCAGCATGTAGTTCTGCAGTTCGGGGTGGGTGGCTTCGTCCATCCATTCACCGATCACCCGAGCCGGCAGCGGCATGGTGAAGACCGGATCGGTCACGGAGATATCCACCACGTCCTCATCGAAATCGACCACCTTCTTCAGCAGCTGCATGGCCGCATCGATATCCACATCTTCCCAGTCACCGGCCCACGGATTGTCACCGGCAACGGCCTTCTTCCGCTGCAGTTCAAAGTTGATGAACTGCACGCTTTCTTCCACGCGGGAGGTCGTTGTATGCAGTGCGTCGGCAATCAGCCGCATCTGCCGCCCCAGCGGAAACACTCCGCGAACTGCCACGAACCGACGGCCTTCGCCCGTCACCCCCGTGCCACCACCCATTCCCATGCCATCCGGGCCGCCGGGGTAACCCGGCCCGGCTGCCAGCAGCGGATCAGCAGGAGATGCCGCATCCCGGGCAATGCCGCCGCCAGGCACCAGACCGGCCGCATCGGGGCCAATCCCCGGCCCGGCCGCGCCATTTCGTCCGCCGTTCTTCCGTCCGAATCGTCTGGCCAGTTCGTCGTCGGCATCTGTAGAGGCAGCCTCTTCCTGCGGAGCACCCGGGGCACCGGGCATACCGGCCAGCAGGGCATCCTTCGCCCGGGCATCCTCAATGGCAAAGATTGTGCGGACGGGAGTGGATTTCAGATTCCGCAGGGCAATCCACTGCGGTTCCTTGATCGGATCTTCGCGGCGATACAGCGGCCAGTCCATTTCGCTCGGCTCGGAGTATTCAAACCGGGCAATATTGACCGGCTGCAGCATCCGCTGCACCTCCTGCCGGACATCGATCGCAGCAGTGAATTTCTGCTGCTCCTCTTCCGGCCAGGTCGTGTTGTTCAGCTGCGTCTGTGAAGAATTCACCACCGACTTCAGCTCTTCCGGAGCCCGTTTTTCCGGCACCCAGTTACTGCTGAGCACCGCCCACAGCCCGAACAGCCCCACCAGCCCCAGCACGGCCTTTTCACCGTGGTCCAGTGCCAGTTGCCTGTAATCGATGGCTTTGAGGTTCAGCTTCATGATCGAACTCCACTCTCACAGAGTGTCCGGAGACCTGCTGGCAATCTGACTGGTAGAACAGGCATCTGCCAGCAACTGGCTCTGCCCGAAGGTTGTGTATCCGTTGCCCGCCGCATGATCAGGCGGCTGCCTTTAATCACAGACGGCGGCCTCAGGGAGCCGCGGGGGGCTGTGTACCTGCCGGCTGGCTGTCCGTTCCGCCCGGTTCAGCCGGGGCCGGTGTGTCCCCGGGGTTTGACGCAGCAGGGGGCCCGTTCGTTCCCGGAGAATCCTGATTATTCGGTGAAGGTTCTCCCGGCAGGGCGCCCTCCGGCAACGAACCTTCCGGCAGCGGAGCCGTCCCGCCCTCAACAGGAAGACCCTCCGGGCTGACAGCATTCGGATCAGCCACGGCATTCGGGTCAACCACGCCAGACGGGTCGGGTACTTCGCCAGCTTCCACGGGAACATTTCCCGTGGCGGCAGGTCCAGCCACGCCGGCGGCGGCTTCCGTCTCCGGGTCAGCTTCTCCGGGCGGCTTATAAATCGTCATCAGTCCGGCGATCACCACGTCGGTCAGGTAAGGATCCGCCATGGCACCTTCCAGTTTCCGCCGGGCAATCTCGGAAGCCGAACCTTCGCCCGCTCCGCCGGCAAAACCAGGATCCATCGGCCCGCCGAGCGGGGCACCGGCAGACGGTCCCGGACGACCGCCAGTGCGGCCCGGACGGCCAAAACTGCTCGGGCGACCGAAACTACCACCCGCTTCTGGTCCGCCGACACCGTTCAGATCCATCACGCTGGCGCTGCCATCAGTTGAGTTGGTGCTCTGCTGCTGGACCCGCAGAATGGTCGTCGGCCAGGGCATGTTCGACAGATTGGCGATGAACTCCGGCAGTCGGCGATGGTCAATCACCACATGCAGATAAAAGCCCCGGGTCCGGAATGGCAGGTTCTCGTCATCGTCCACATACCGCTTGCCGGCCTTCTTGCCACTCA
>JAGQPV010000149.1 GCA_020426545.1 Planctomycetaceae bacterium | reverse complement strand
CCACCGGCTGACCCGCGAGCTTCCCGGTCGTCGGATCAACCTGGCCGTGCCGGAAGCCAGCCTGCTGGTTCAGAAATCGATTGGCGGCGTGCCGCATACCGGCGGCAAGCGGTTCAGCGAAGACAGCCCCCTGAATAAGACACTGCTCCGCTGGCTGGAGTCGGGTGCTCCGAACGATCCCGGTCCGGTTCCCACCGTAGATCGCGTCGAGCTGTATCCGCCCAATGCCGTGCTGGATGGAGAAGGCACGACTCAGAATCTTTCTGTGCGGGCCTTCTACTCCGACGGAACCACACGGGACGTCACGCACCTCGCATACTTCATGTCGAGCAACGACAACTCGGGGGTCGTCTCTCAGGCTGGCGAACTCACCGCGCAGAAGCGGGGTGAAGTCTTTGTGATGGCCCGCTTCGAAACCCACACCGTCGGCTCGCATTTCATCGTGCTGCCAAAGGGGCTGCAGTTTGAATGGCCCAATGTGGCAGAGAACAACTACATCGACACTCTGGTGCACAACAAGCTGAAGAAGCTGCGGATTATTCCTTCCGATGTCTGCACCGATGAGGAGTTCCTGCGGCGGGTGACGCTGGATATCACCGGTCAGCTGCCCACCTTCGAAGAGTACGAAAAATTCATGGCCAGCCAGGACCCGAAGAAACGGGAACTGCTGGTGGACGAACTGCTGACCCGCAAGGAGTTCGTCGAGCAGTGGGTCATGAAGTGGGCCGAACTGCTGCAGATTCGCTCTTCGCAGCAGGTGAGCTACAAGTCGATGCTGCGGTATTTCAACTGGGTCGATCAGCAGATTTCCAACAATGTGCCGATGGACGAAATGGTGCGGAATCTGCTGGGCTCCAACGGTGGTACATTCGCCAACCCGGCCACCAACTACTACCAGAATGAAACCGACACCCTGAAAGTGGCGGAAAACGTGGCCCAGGTCTTCATGGGCATGCGGACTCAATGTGCTCAGTGTCATAACCATCCGTTCGACCGCTGGACGATGGACGATTACTACGGTTTCGCAGCCTTCTTCTCGCAGATCGGCCGCAAACGGGCCGAGGATCCCCGGGAAATCATCGTCTACAACAGTGGCGGTGGCGAAGTCCGGAATCCGGTGGGCAACAAGGTCATGGCTCCTAAATTCCTGGGTGGAGACGTTCCGGATGTAGCGGGCAAGGACCGCCGCGTCGTGCTGGCCAACTGGCTGGCCTCCGACGATAATCCGTATTTCGCCCGCAACCTGTCGAACATTGTCTGGGCTCACTTCTTCGGTCGGGGCATCATCAACGAAGTGGATGATGTGCGGGTCAGCAATCCTCCCGTCAACCCGGAGCTGCTGGACGAGCTGTCCCGCCGGTTCTCTGAGTACCGTTACGACTTCCGGAAGCTGGTCCGCGACATCTGTGTCTCCCGGACGTATCAGCTCTCCACCCAGACCAACGAATCCAACCAGGGCGATGACCGGAACTTTGCTCACGGCACGCTGCGGCGGCTGCGGGCGGAAGTCATGCTCGACACGATCAGCCAGGTCACCAACACCCGGGACAAGTTTGCCGGGCTGCCGCTGGGTGCACGGGCCGTGCAAATCGCTGACGGAAATACCTCCACCTACTTCCTGACAGCCTTCGGCCGCGCCAAACGGGAAACGGCCTGCTCCTGCGAGGTCCAGATGGAGCCGAACCTGTCCCAGGCTCTGCACATGCTGAACGGAGATACGGTCAACAGCAAGATCCAGTCTGGTGGCGTGTTGACGACACTGCTGAAGGAGGGCAAGACGCCCGAGCAGATCGTCGAGCAGCTCTACATCACCTGCCTCACCCGCAAGCCGACGCCTCAGGAAATGGAGTCTCTTAAGGGTGTGCTGGCCAGTGCCGGAGACCAGCAGGCACAGGTCCTGCAGGATGTGTTCTGGGCCCTGCTGAACTCCCGCGAATTCCTGTTCAATCACTGATCGCGGTCTCAGCACTGTCCGTCGAGGGTACAGGGGGCGGACGGTCAGGACTTTGAACTTCCTGACTGTTCGCCACCACCAGCTGATCCCGCTGGCTCTGAACGTGCCGTCCGCCAGCGGCGGAATGACTTCCAGAGTCCTGGCATCAACTGCATCTGTTCCTCCATTTGACAGCCCTGCCTGGCAAACCTGCATAGTATGTTTCAACGACGAACAATCTGAACGGGCGGGTCATCTTCCGGGTCGCTGCGGAACAGCCCGGCGTGAGCCGGTTCACGAAGCCCGAGGGTTCAGCACGCCAGCAGAGTTCAGGTATTCCACAGGGTAAGTTGAACCTGCGGTCGTTCCGGCCGGGGTGGTGCGACACCGCCCGGCTGCGACCTGATTCAACAGTTTTCTCAACAGATGAAATGCACAGCTGCCCGGCAGCGTGCGTTCGATACCGTTTCCAGCATCCGCGAATGGCAGCCTGCCTGCCCGGATAATCAGCAATAACAGTCTGAACGAGACAGTTCACCGAGTCGTCGCGTTCATCAGGGGGTGCAACCATGCACAGGCCGATTCGCAGTCGCTGCACAGCGTGGCTGGCAGCAGTTCTGGCCTCAGCAGCCGTGTTCTCAACCACTTTCTCCCGCCCGGTTCAGGCGGAAGAGACAAAGAAGATCACGTACGAGGACCATATCCTGCCGATTTTCCGGCAGAAGTGTTTTGCCTGTCATAACACGAGTAAGAAGAGCGGCGGCATCGACCTGACCAGCTTCACCAGCATGATGCAGGGTGGAGGATCCGGAGCGGCGATTGAGCCGGGCGACCCGGCGGAAAGCTATCTGTTCCGGCTCGTGAATCACGACTCCGAGCCGTACATGCCGCCGAACTCGGAGAAAATTGACGCCGCGATGATCGCGACGCTCAGTCAGTGGATTGAGGGCGGCGCGCTGGAGAACTCCGGCAGCAAGTCGCTGGTCAAGAAGAAGCCGAAGATGGACCTGTCGCTGGCCGGTGCCCCCATCGGCAAACCGGATGGCCCCCCTGCAATGCCGGCCCGGCTGGGTCTGGAACCTGTCATCCATACGGCGGTTCCCACCACAGTCACGGCTCTGGCTACCAGCCCCTGGGCTCCGCTGGCAGCCGTGGGCGGACATCGCCAGGTGCTGCTGTATCACACGGAGAATCTGTCTCTGCTGGGCGTACTGCCCTTTCCGGAAGGTGTTCCGCAGATCCTCAAGTTCAGCCGCAACGGGAACCTGCTCCTGGCGGGTGGCGGGATTGATGGCGCCAGCGGCAAAGTGATCGTGTGGGATGTGCGTTCCGGAGACCGCGTCATCGAAGTGGGCGACGAACTGGACACCGTGCTGACGGCCGACATCAGTGCCGATCAGACGCTGATTGCTCTGGGTGGTCCGCAGAAGATCGTGCGGGTCTACTCCACCGCCACGGGCGAACTGGTTCGCGAGATCACCAAGCATACCGACTGGATCTGTTCCGTGGCCTTCAGCCCGGATGGAGTCCTCCTGGCGACAGCCGACCGTGCCGGCGGACTGCACGTGTGGGAAGCGCTGACCGGCCGGCAGTATCTCACGCTGGATGGCCACAAGCAGCCCGTGTGGGACCTGTCCTGGCGACTGGATTCCAATGTGCTGGCTTCCTGCAGTGAAGACGCAACCGTCAAAATGTGGGAGATGGAGAACGGCGGCCAGATCAAGAGCTACGGGGCACATGGTGGCGGAACAACCTCCGTGGAGTTCACCCGCGACGGGCGGATGGTCACTTCCGGCCGGGATCAGACTGTCAAGCTGTGGGACCAGAATGGTGCCGCTGTTCGCACCTTCCCCGGCATGGGAGACATTGCCACCCGGGTGACCTACTGCGACGAGACGAAGCGGGTGATCGGCGGCAACTTCCTCGGCAAGATCGTCGTGTGGAATGAAGCAGACGGGGCGGAAATCGGCCCGCTGACCATGAACCCGCCAAAGCTTGAAGCCCGGATTGCGGAAGCCACCACCGCTGTGGCCGCGACAGGCGATGCAGCGGCTAAAGCTGCGGCTGCTCTTAAAGCGGCGCAGGATGAAGTGACGGCCACTCAGAACAATCTGAATGCTGCCACGGCTGCTCTGGAAGCCGCGAAGAAAACCATCGCGGAATCGACCGCCAAAGTAACGGCTCTGAATGCCGCCATCACGAAGCTGACCGCCGAACTGACGGCTGCACAGCAGCAGCTGACCGCCCTGACAGCGGCTGCTGCTCCGCTGAAAGAATCACTGGCGAAGATTCAGGAAGCGGCTGCGAAGGTACCGGATGACAAGGCTCTGGCTGCGGTGGCCGCTCAGGTGAAGGCGGAGACCGATCGCAAAGCCACTGAAGTTGCCGCGACTCAGAAAGTTGTTGCCGAGAAGACAGCGGCGATCGATGCTTCGAAGAAGGAACTGGCCGAGACAGAAAAGGTGCTGGCGGCTGCTAACGCGGCTCAGACCACCGCGCAGAAGCAGGTCACCGACCTGACAGCTGCTCTCAAGGTCTCTCAGGAGAAGGCTGCCGCCGCAAAGGCCGCTGCTGACCAGGCAGCTGCTGCCGCGAACCAGGCCACGGCCTCGCTGAACCGGTGGAAGCAGGAAGTGGACTTCCAGACGAAGCTGGTGGCGTATCGCGAGCAGTCAGCCAGGCTGGATGAACTCGACCTGACCGCCCGTCAGGCGGAAGCTGTCGTGGCGGAAGCCACGGCGAAGCTGACAGGCATGAACCAGACTCTGGAAGCCCAGCAGAAGGAATTCGCGGCAGCGACTGCCGCGGCCGGCACGGCGAAGCAGACCGCCGATGGCCTGCAGGCGGAAGTGGCCGCGGCTGCCGCAACCATTGCCGGCCTGCAGGGGCTGATTCCCGCTCTGCAGGAAACGGTGGCCAAAGCCGCCGCAGCAGCGACCAAGGCACCGAACGACGCCGAAGTCGCCGCACTGGCAACCGGTTCAAAGGCTCTGCTCGACAAGCGGAACGGCGAACTGGCTGCAGTGCAGAAGACGGAAGCAGAGAAGAAGACCGCACTGACCGCTGCCCAGCAGGTTCTGGCGACTGCCCAGAAAACAGCAGCCGACAAGCAGGCTGCCGTTGCTGGAACTCAGAAGGCCATTGCCGAAGCGACAGAAGCCCTGAAGCCGCTGCAGCAGGCAGCAGCCGTGGCCCGCAAAGCCGCCGATGACGCCAAAGCCACGACAGAAGCCGCCCGCAAAGCGGTCGATGCCATGGTGGCCGAATCGGCCCCCGCTGGCGACAAGGGTTGACCTCCCTCAGGGGACGAACCGCAGCTTGTTGAGTTTCGACTTCTGGCCCGCGTCAGGAGAGGACATTCAAGCTAAATTGAAACAGGACAGACCCGTTGTGCTGTGGATTTTCACGGGCAACGGGTCTGTTGCGTTCACCTCCTGCAGTGAATCGGGCTGGCTGGCGGGGATTGACTGCCGGCCGGTAGGCTGCCTGCAGGAAGTTCAGTAAACTGAAATCGGTCGCTGCCCCCGGACGGTCGCCGGTCTGGTCAGGCAGGGAATGCCTGCATCCGCCAGTTGAAATCAATCGCTGTCCCAGTAAGCTCCCCCGGACGGGAACCCGAGGCGTGGGGATCTCCGTCGGAAGACAGAACAGAGCGACATGTCAGCCAGCATTCCCCGCACTGCGGATCCCCGGGCCTGGCTCGGACTGATTCGGTTCAGTCACACCGTCTTTGCCCTGCCGTTCGCCCTGCTGGCAGCCATTCTGGCCTGGGAGCAGGTTCCGTTTCGCGGGCAGGATCTGGTGGGAATTCTGCTGTGCATGGTGCTGGCCCGCTCCGCAGCCATGGCCTTTAACCGGCTGGTTGACCGGCGAATCGATGCGGCCAACCCCCGGACGGCCAGTCGTCATCTGCCGGCAGGCGAGCTGACGCCGCTGGCGGTGACGTTGTTTGTGCTGTTGTGTTCCGCCGGGTTTGTGGCGGCCACATTCCTGTTTCTGCCGAACCGGCTGCCGCTGTACCTTTCCGTCCCGGTGCTGCTGTTTCTGCTGGGTTATTCGCTCGCCAAGCGGTTCACCATCTGGTGCCATTACTGGCTGGCCGCCGCGCTGATGCTGTCTCCGATTGCCGCCTGGATTGCCCTGACAGGCCGTGTCGACTGGCCGCCCGTGCTGCTGGCGGGAGCGGTCTTCTTCTGGGTGGGAGGGTTCGATGTGATCTACTCCTGCCAGGATGCGGGGTTCGACAGCCAGAACCTGCTGCACAGCATTCCCTCGCGGTTCGGGGTCGCCCGGTCCCTGAAGCTGGCTGCTCTCAGTCACCTGCTCTGCCTTGGCTTTCTGGTCGCCCTGTGGCTGTTCTCCAGCCTGAGCTGGATCTTTCTGGGGGGAATCGTCGTCGTGGCCGGGCTGCTGATTCACGAGCACCGCCTCGTCCGGCCCGATGACCTGAGCCGGGTGAACCTGGCTTTCTTTCACGTGAACGCGATCATCAGCATCGGGCTGGCCGTCGTCGGCGCGATCGATCTGTGGCTGCTGTGACGGGCCGCTCTGCACGGAAACAGAGGACCGAACCGGCAGCTGGCCGGCACCGGCCGGCACCGGTCGGCTCCCGCAGCGAAGTGCCCTGATACCAGCCGTTTGTTGACAGCCTGGCTGAGGCACTTATAATTCGCGCGTTCCCTGTGAATCAACGCGTAGAGAAGCCCAGCGTCAGCAGAGTTCAAGCTGTCGCGCGGTCATTCCTGTCCACAGGTCGCCTGGCCTCACAGCCTGCACTCTGTCGGCCGGGTCGGCTGAACCTCGTGCCCGGTCGAGCTGTCCTGTCAACCAGGTGTGCCGGGCACAGCAAAACAGCGTCCACTGGGCGGGAACCGCCGCATCAATCCAGTCCCCCCGTGCTGCAGGCCTCGCCGTGCCGGCACAATTTCAAGGTATCACTCAGCATCCTCCTGAGACCCGTTTGTGATGGATCAGGGGGTACTCCAGTGCCTGAAGGAACAAAGAACGATGTCCGACAACGTCCGCGAATTCACAGACAGTAACTTCCAGGCCGACGTGCTCGACGCGGACACGCCAGTTCTCGTGGATTTCTGGGCACCGTGGTGCGGCCCCTGCAAAATGCTGGCCCCCGTCATCGACGAACTGGCTGCCGATTACGGCGGTAAGGTCGTGGTGGGCAAGGTCAACACCGACCAGAACCCGCAGACAGCCACCAGCATGCAGATCAGTGCCCTGCCGACCATCGTTCTGTTCAAGGGCGGTCAGCCCGTGCAGAAGTTCGTCGGTGTGACTCCCAAGGAAAAGATGGCCGCTGAGATCGACGCCGCCCTCTGATTCACGGTCCAGCACGAAGCCCCGCTGTCAGCGTTTGCGTACCTGGCAGCTGCGGATGATCAGCCGCGGCTAATGATCTGTGGCCTGGGCTTCCGTCCTGACAGAAAAACCGTTTCGACAAGACAGCGTTTCAGGCCCGCAATGGTGGCCCGGAACGCTGTTGTCGTATGGAGCCGGCCGGCAGAAAACGGGCAACGGAAACCGGGCGGGTTTCCCTGCCAGTCAGCCATTGCAGCCCGGGCGGGCTCGCCTTCGGTGAAATGTCCAGCTCGCCTGCCGGAACCCGGTGGACCGGCAAATTGAATGTCAGCTGCCGCTGGCCGACAGTCTGGCGGCTGTCAGGGTATTCTCCAGCAGCATGGCGATCGTCATCGGGCCGACTCCCCCCGGCACCGGCGTGATGGCCGAGGCCACCTGGCTGACAGCGGCAAAGTCCACATCGCCGGTCAGCCCGTCGTCCGTGCGGTTGGTGCCCACGTCGATCACCACGGCCCCAGGCTGCACCATGTCCGCAGTGACAAAATGCGGCGTACCGATCGCGGCAATCAGAATGTCGGCCGTGCGGGTGATGTCCGCCAGATTGCGGGTGCGGCTGTGGCAGACGGTCACCGTGGCATCTCCACCGGGCCCCTTCTGCATCAGCAGCATGGCCATCGGCTTGCCGACGATCTCACTCCGCCCGAGCACGACCGCATGAGCTCCGGAAGTTTCCACACCGTGCCGCAGCAGCAGGTGCTGCACACCACGGGGGGTGCAGGGCATGAATCGCGGCCGTCCCTGGACGATCAGCCCCACATTGTGTGGATGAAATCCATCGACGTCCTTCGCTGGAGAGACTGCGTCGAGCACGGCCTGCTCGTCGATCTGTGACGGCAGCGGCAGCTGCACCAGAATGCCGTGAATCGAATGGTCTTCATTCGCCTGAGCGACGAGGTCCAGCAGTTCGCTCTGGCTGGTTTCGGCCGGCAGGCGGCGGAGCGTGCTCTGAATTCCCGCCTGCTCGCAGGCCCGCTGCTTGTTCCGCACGTAGATCGCACTGGCGGGATCTTCTCCCACCAGCACGGCCAGCAGGTGAGGTGTCACACCGGTTTCGGCAGCCAGGCTGCTGACGCGGGTGGCCAGTTCCGTCCGCAGTTCCTTCGCTGCCGCACGGCCATCGATGATCTCTGCACCCACCATGAACTCCTGCAGTGCACGCCCGAATACACGGGGTCTGGTTCAAATTCTGACTGAATCCACAGCCGGCACTGCTGAAGTGCAGCCCCGCAGACCACGCCCGTCGATCCCGCGGAACAAGCCAACCGCCAGCGAAGCAATCCAGCTGCCAGAGCAACGGCCTGCAGAGTACACCGATCCGGGCTGGCGGAAAAGCCTGCCCCCGCAGTGCCGAAGAGTAGTGAAGCCGGGCCGACTGTACGGCCTCTGCCGGCCGCCGAATGATGCGGAACTCTCTGCGGTGGCCGGCTCGCGAGGGACGTGGGCGGCTGCTAGACTGCGGGAACAACTGTCTCTGCCGGAATGCTCCCACTGACGCGGAAACTGCGGCAGAGGGCATTCGCGGACTGGCAGACGCCCCGGGACCAGGTGACTCTCCCCGGGTTTTCCTGAGCAGATTTTGCCGGCGGTGCTGCTGCCTGCCGCTGTTTGATCTCTGGAGAGGACTTCACTGATGACATCCTGTTTCCGGAACCGTTCCGCCTGTGCAGCCAGCACCAGCTCTGCTGCCAGCCGGACTCGTTGCATTGAACTCCCCTGGCTGGCCCCGGTCTGCGGTGTGATGCTGACCGTCCTGCTGGCCGGTTGCGGAGCAGGGGCCCCTTCCACCACAAAAACGGCGCAGGCGGCGGACGACACGGCCCAAAGCCAGACTCCCGCTGCAGGCGTTGTCGCCGGGAAAAAGGTCTCGGCTGTTTCCGCGACGGAACCCGCCCCGCCTGCCCGGTCGGGAGAAGACTGGCCCGTGTTTCTCGGCTCGCAGCATACCGGTGTGGCGGGCGAAACCGGCATTTCGTTCGACTGGCCGAAGAACGGCCCCCCCGTGCTGTGGAAGAAGACTGTTGGCACCGGGTACAGCGCTCCGTCCGTCCGCGGCAACCGGCTGGTGATTCATCACCGCCCCAGAAGTCAGGGCGAAATCGTCAGCTGCCTGCGGGCCGATACGGGCGAGCCGCTGTGGGAGTACAGCTACGCTTCCAGCTTCAGCGACCCGTACGGTTACAACAACGGCCCCCGCTGCACCCCGCTGCTGACGGAAGACCGCTGCTACACCTTCGGAGCGGAAGGCAAGCTGCTGTGCCTGAACCTGGCAGATGGCAAGAAAGTCTGGGAGCGGGACACCTCGGCCGACTGGAAGGTAACCCCCGGATTCTTTGGTGTGGGTGCCACGCCCGTCCTCGAAGAGGGCCTGCTGTATGTGCTGGTCGGCGGGCAGCCGAACTCCGGTGTTGTCGCCTTTCGGGCGGATAACGGGGAAACCGTCTGGGAGAACTCCGGCAAATCGACCTGGGACGGGGCAGCCACCGACGACCCGGGCAAACCGACTTACGAATGGACCGGCGAAGAGATGGTGGTGAGCTACTCCTCACCGCTCGTCGCAACGATTCATGGCCGCAAACACCTGCTGTGTCTGATGCGGCAGGGCCTGGTTTCGCTCGACCCGGCGACCGGGAAGGAACAGTTCCATCACTGGTTTCGCTCGCGAACCTATGAATCCGTCAATGCCGCCCGCCCGGTCGTGATCGGCAGCCGAATCTTTCTGTCGGCCGCCTACAAAACGGGTTCCGTCCTGCTGGAAGTCGCGAAAGATGGTCAGTCGGTGAAGGAAGTCTGGCAGGACCGGCGGAACCTGCTCACCCACTGGTCGACGCCGATTTTCACTGGCGAGCACATTTACGGCTTCAGTGGCCGCCACGAGCGGGAAGGCGAACTGCGGTGCCTGTCGCTCGAGACGGGGAAAGTCGTCTGGTCGACGACTGGCTTCGAAGGCGACCTGCAGAAGTTGCGGCGGGACGGAACCACGGGGAAAATTGTGAATACGGAAACCGGCGAACCCGTGCCGTTCCCGTTCTATGGACGCGGTTCCAAAATTCAGGTGGGCGATCATTTCATTGTGCTGGGCGAGCGGGGCACCCTGGCCGTCGTCAAAATCAGTCCGGAAAAATGGATCGAGCTGGGCCGGACCTCCTACGACGAGATCTCCTACCCCGCGTGGACGGCTCCCGTTCTGTCCCGCCAGCGAATTTACCTGCGGGACGAGGACTCGCTGCTCTGCCTCGATGTGGCCCCGCAGGCCAGAGTCGAGTAATCGGCCCGGGTACTCTGCCTGAGTCTTCCGTTCGTGTGTACTGCCCGGGCCGGAAGACAGAGAACCGGGCAATTCTTTCACTCTGCCAGCAGGATGTTCCGCAATGCGACAGCTGCCCGTCTGCAGTCTGGCTGTACTGGCTGTGATCTGCCTGCACCAGATGACGGCAGAGACCGCAGAACCGAAGTCACCCGCCATTCCGGAGAGCCGCCGCGTGGATCATGTTGA
>JAGQPV010000148.1 GCA_020426545.1 Planctomycetaceae bacterium | reverse complement strand
CAAAGTCATCGCCCCCCGGTTGACTGCGCTCTCATTTCTGTCAACATGGAATGATCGGGCGGCAAGGCTGTACCAGGCTCGATCCTTCCGCTGAGTTCCCGGTTTCAGGTTGCCCGCCATGTCTGCCAGCAGGCCATTTCGCCAGCAGCATACAGCGGCAGACTGGCTGCGCCAGTCGATGCGGGCCTTGCCGACATTGCTCCTGGCCCTGCTGCTGACAGGATTGCCGGAAGCCGGGCTGCAGTGTGCCCGGGCCGTGCTGCCGGGGCGGCAGTCCGCCCTGTCACAATCGGCTCCGCAGACCGAGTCACCAACAGCGGAGCAGAACGGCATCGCACCGGCTGACACGTCGCCTGCCACGAACTCGCGGCGGGCAACTGCCGTCACGGTGCAGGCCGGCAAGCAGTCCTGCTGCCAGCTGCGTCTGACAGAGACCGGCACCGGCTGCCAGTGCACCGCCCTGCAGCAGCAGTCCGGCGACTGCTGCTGTCGCTCCCGTGGACCGCAGCCCCTGGTGACCCGCCACAGTCCGGCCGTGCCGGCAGAAGACTCCGCTGCCGCCGAGGCGGACGTGCCGCACTGGGTGTCCTGTTGTTGCTGCGGTGCTGACGGAGACACCTTTTCCCCGACCGCTGCGCAGCCGAAGCTGCCGGTCGAACGGACCGCACTCCCGCGGACAGAAGCTGGAATCTCGCTTCAGCTGCCGAATTCACGGCGGCCCGTGCGTTTCCGTTCCGGGCCGGAACTCCCCCCTCCGCAGCTTCTCTCTCCTGAGGCCGCCTGCTGAGTGCAGTGCACCGGCAGGCCGCGATGCCAGGGCGGGATCAGCCAGCTGCTGAATCCCGATCCTCCTGTTTCCCGCGAATGATGCGCAGTGTCTGACGGCGCATTTCAGGAAATCCTCCGCGGGGAATCATCTTCCGCATCCACCGGAGCACTCCGGATCGCGCTGCGGGATCCGTTTCGACTGGCCTGCTGAACCTGGCCAGAGCGGGCGAATCTCCGCCACCGCCGTTTCCGGATGATCCGTCATTATCTGGAGAGAGAATCCATGGCTGTCCCATACCACGACCGGGCGGAACGTCCGGAAGCCGATTCGAATCTGACTTGTGACTCCCCCCGTTTCGCTCGCACCGGATTCACCCTGATTGAACTGCTGGTGGTCATTGCCATCATCGCCATTCTCATTGCTCTGCTGCTGCCCGCCGTGCAGCAGGCCCGCGAGGCAGCACGACGAACCCAGTGCCGCAACGGTCTGAAGCAGATCGGCGTGGCTCTGCACAATTACCACGATGTGCACAGCGTCTTCCCGCCGGGTTACATTGCCCGGGGCGTCACTTCGACCGACATGGCGGGGGCCGAAACCGGTCCGGGCTACGCCTGGCTGACCATGCTGCTGCCGATGATGGAACAGTCCCCGCTGTACAACAGCATGAATTTCAGCGCGGACGCCACGGCCACTCCCAGCCTCACCGGCGGCGGCACGCCACTGCCGGCGTTTCGCTGTCCTTCGGATACCGCTCCGGAGAAATTCACCGTCACAATTTCCTCGACGGATTACACCCTCGGCACAGCGAACTATGTGGGGGTCGCCGGGTATACCAGCCTCAATATGCGGCCGGGAGAGGGGAACGGACTGCTGTACCGGAACAGCAGTGTCCGCATGCGGGATATTACCGACGGCAGTTCCAACACGTTTGCCGTGGGCGAACGGACCTTCGAACTGACGCCCTCAACCTGGTACGCCGCCCTGCCCGGCTATTCCGTATTTCACGGGATGTCCTCCATGATGAGCATGTCCGATGAAGGGCCGCCGGTGCTGATTCTGGGGCATGTCGGCAACGGTTCAATGAGTATGCCGGGGGGCGGAATGATGATGGCGATGGAACACACGCCAAACAGTACCTCGCATGTGGCCAATTTCAGCAGCCGCCACGAAGGCGGGACGCATTTCCTGCTGGCCGATGGCTCGGTGCATTTTCTCAGCGAGAATGCCGCCTACCGCACATTCCACTACATGGGCGTGCGGAACGATAACCAGGTCATCGGCGAGTTCTGACCCGCGGAGAAACTGGCAGCCTCGCTCCGTTCGCGTACAGCCGGTACAGTAAGTTTCCGGCGGTGGCCCAGGTCATCGTCGGAAACTGTGGCGGTCTCGTCGGCTGCCTCGTGGAAGCGATCTTTGGCCCGTTGATTGATTGAAACCCTGTGACAGACCGAGCCCGAAACTTCGCCACCGAAGTGGTGACCAGGCTGCGTCAGGCAGGATATGAAGCCCTGTGGGCCGGGGGCTGCGTGCGGGATCTGCTGCTGGGTAAAACTCCCAAGGATTACGATGTCGCCACCAGCGCTCATCCCGAGCAGGTGCGGGAAGTGTTTGGCCGCCGGCGGACGCTGGGGATCGGGGCCAGCTTCGGTGTGATCCTGGTTCGGGGACCGGCACCGGGGCTGGAAGTGGAAGTCGCCACCTTCCGCACGGAAGGGCCCTACCTCGACGGGCGGCGTCCCGAGCAGGTGACCTTCGCCACCGCGGCGGAAGACGCGCATCGGCGGGATTTCACCATCAACGGCATGTTCCTCGACCCCGTCAGCAATCAGGTGCATGACTACGTCGAGGGCCAGCACGACCTGGCAGCGGGAATCATCCGGGCAATCGGCAATCCCAGGGCCCGGGTCGAGGAAGACCGCCTGCGGATGCTGCGGGCGGTGCGTTTCACGGCGACTCTCGATTTTCAGCTCGAACCTGAAACCGCCGCCGCCATTCGCGAACTGGCCACCGGAATCCATCTGGTCAGTGCCGAGCGCATTACGCAGGAGATGAAACGCGTCCTGACCGATCCCCATCGGGCCAGAGGCGTGGCCCTGTGTGCGGAAATGAGGCTGCTGCAGGAAATTCTGCCCGAACTGACCGAATTTGCTGACCTTCCGGAATCCGTCAGCCCTCTTGAGGAACTCAACCAGCCCGGGAAGGAAGACTCCCCCTGGCACATCGTCCTCCGCCGGCTGTCTCTGCTTGAGCAGCCGGGTTTCGAGCTGGCATTTGCTTCTCTACTGCTGCCCCATTCGCTGGACGACCAGGCCCTCCCACCGGACCAGTTGCACGATATCCGGCAGATCACCGCGATCTGCCGGCGGTGGAAGCTCTCCAACGACGAGAAAGAACATATCGGCTGGCTGCTGGCCCATCGCCATGTCCTGCATGCGGGCGTGAAGCTGCCGCTCTCGCAGCTGAAACGAATGGCGATTCGCCCGGCCTTTCAGGATCTGATCGAACTGACACGGGTCGACCGGCTGGTGCGAAATCTGGATCTTTCGCCCGTGCTGGCTGTGGAACAGTTCGTGGAGGCAACACCGCCCGAGGAACTCAACCCGCCTCCGCTCCTCGATGGCAGCGACCTGATTGCCCTCGGCCATCGGCCCGGTCCACAGTTCAGCAGCTGGCTGACTGCCATCCGCGACGCGCAGCTCGAAGGGCAGATCACCACTGTTCAGGAGGCCCGCGACCTGCTGGCCAGACTGCACGATGATGATTCCGCCTCCGGATGACTTCGGTCCCGGACGCCTCTGCCGGGAATATCTCTGTGCGGGACAGCGGGCTGTTCTCAGAATTCAGTCGGCAGGCTGACGGCGACTGTCAGCCGCAGAACAATTCCGGAACAGGGGTCAGGTCAAATATGAGCGACTTCGTCACCAGCATTATGGATTCCATGGGCTATACGGGAATCGCCTTCCTGATGCTGCTGGAGAACATCATTCCGCCCATTCCCTCTGAGATCGTCATGCCGGCCGCCGGGGCTTCGGCCAGACACGGCCGCTATACATTATCGGGAGTGGTACTGGCGGGAACTCTGGGGTCGGTACTGGGGGCACTGCCCTGGTACGGCATGGCCCGGTATGCCGGTACGGAGAAGCTGGCCGGCTGGATGAAACGGCACGGCCACTGGCTGGGTACCAGTGAGCAGGACATTCGCCGCGCCGACAAATGGTTCGACCGTCACGGAAAGTGGGCCGTCCTGGGCTGTCGGCTGATTCCGGGCCTGCGGACGGTCATCAGCATTCCGGCCGGTTTTGCGGAAATGCCGCTGGCCCCTTTTCTGCTGTGGACCACAATTGGTTCAGCCGGGTGGACGCTGCTGCTCACGCTGCTCGGCTACTGGCTGCAGGGGCAGAACCCGGCCATCTCCCAGACGGTGCAGTGGGTCGCACTGGGAGTTTTCGGCCTCTTGTTCGTGTGGTTTATCGTCCGGGTGATTCGCCACCGCCGCGGGCGGTCAACTGAAGAGGAAAAATAGTCTCAGCGGCCGGTTTCCACTGTGCACGCCGGGGCCGGTTCGCCCCGGCCGGAGAGTATCAGCCACATACTGCCAGACAGGAAGGGCCACCAGACCGCGCCCTCAACCTTTCAGCAGCCACGGCGTCTGGCGTATCATAGGCGGCAGGTTGCATATCAGACTGCAGACAGCTCAGCAGCGGGTGACAGGCGGGCTGAACTGGCCCGAGGGTTTGGAATTTCACTGTTCGCGTACAGGCCAGCCATGACTGACAAACCCTCATCGCAGCCTTCCGGACGATCCGGACGCCGGAGCAGCAGGAAACCGGCCGCGGGTAAGAGCGAACCCGCTGGTAACAGGGCGGCAGCCGCTTCCCGCTCCAAGAAGCCGCCCCAGACCGATCTCAGTGAACGGCAACTGGGCGATTTTCTGCTCAAGCGGCTTCTCGGTCGGGGCGGCATGGCCGAGGTCTACCTTGCCGAACAACTGTCTCTCGGCCGGCAGGTGGCCGTCAAAGTCCTTCGTACCAGCCAGCTGTCCGATGCCGACGATGTTATGGTCCGCCGGTTTCAGCAGGAAGCCGCCGCAGCCGCTGCACTGAATCATCCGGGAATCGTGCAGGTTCTCAGTGTGGGCTGTGTCGACGGGCTGCACTTTATCGCCCAGGAGTATGTGGACGGCATCAATCTGCGGGAATTTCTCTCTCGGAAAGGTCCCCCTTCGGTTCCGCTGGCACTCAGGATGATCCGGCAGATCGCTCTGGCGGTGCAGGCTGCGGGAGAAGCCGGCATCGTCCATCGGGATATCAAGCCGGAAAACATCATGGTCACCCGCCGGGGAGAGGTGAAAGTGGCCGATTTCGGCCTCGCTCGGCTGACCCACTCGGAAGAACTCGTCCGGCTGACTCAGGAAGGCGTGACGATGGGCACGCCGCTGTATATGAGCCCCGAACAGGTCAACGGGAAACCATGCGATCTGCGGTCCGACATCTATTCTCTGGGGGTAACGTCCTACCACCTGCTGGCTGGCCATCCCCCCTTCCGGGGTGAAACCGCTGTCAGCATCGCGGTCCAGCATCTGAACAGCACCCCTCCCCCCCTGGCCGAAACCCGTAACGACCTGCCTCCCGCCGTCTGCTCCCTGGTGCACCGCATGATGGCCCGCGAGCCGGAAGAGCGGTATCAGACGGCTGCCGATCTGCTGGTCGACCTGCGGAAACTGCTGCGGGCCGATCGCGATGACCCGGATTCGCTGAGCAAAGTCCAGCTGGACAATGAAACCCCGACCACCGAATTCCAGTGGAAGCAGCACCTGCGGCCGGTGCTCCTGTTCTGCCTGGTGACGGCCCTGTTCTCTGCCGGCATCGGCTGGCTGCTGCGTCCTGGCGACCCGCTCCGCACCACGCCTCCCAGTTCCACCTACAAAGTCTTCCAGCACGAAACCGCTGCGGAACAGTATGTGGAAGCCCTGGTGCTGCAGAATGAGGCCGGCTGGCGGGCGGTGATCGACAACTTCAAGACCCGGGCTGATGAACGGTACCGCATGCGGGCCCTGGAACAGCTGGGAATTCTGCTGCTGCGGGACAACCGCCTGGAAGAGGCTTCCCGCCGCTTCCACGAACTGGAGCTGGCGGGCACAAATTCCCAGGAGATGCGGCTGCGGGGCATTGCCGGTCAGGCTCTGGTTCTGAACCGCCAGGGCCGCTATCAGGATTCGCAGACGAAGATCGATCAATACGAACGGCAGGCCCAGGGGCGTAACCGCGGAGACGAGCAGGCGGGCGAACTGCGGGAAATGCTCAACGCCGCCCGGGAATCCAACCGGGGTTACCTCTCGGGCAGCAGCCCGGCTGGCTGAATACGCTGGACCGGGCCGGTTCCGGCCGCCATGGCCTCCAGTCTGCAACCGTCTGACCCATCCGCGGGGCTTCCATTACCCCCTGAGCCGCCCCTGCGGTTCGGTCCCTGGGGACGCTCCCTGTGGACAGCCGGTTTCCCCGGGGGTACGTTCAAATCAACGGCCCGGGCCGCCAGCTTGTGCTGCCAGTCCGGGCAGCAGGGTTCTGTCACACCAGCTGTTCCTGTGGCAGGAAGGACTTTTCACATTCAACAGCAGGGAGTCTGACATGTCCGCCGAACGTCCACTGGATGGTCACCGCATTCTGATTTTCGTGGAAGATGCGTACGAAGACCTGGAATTGTGGTACCCGAAGCTTCGTCTGCAGGAAGCCGGGGCCACCGTCATCGTCGCGGGTACGGAGGCGGAAACCGTCTACTCCGGGAAGCACGGGTACCCCTGCCGTTCTGATGCGAAAATCGACGATATGAATTCGGCCGATTTCCATGGTCTGGTCTGCCCGGGTGGCTGGGCGCCGGATAAGCTCCGCCGCAGCAACAAAGTTCTGCAGCTGACCCGCGAATTTCACGAGGCTGAAAAACTCCTGGCTGCCATCTGCCATGGTGGCTGGATTCCCATTTCTGCCGGTGTGTATCAGAATGTGCGTGTCACCGGGTCTCCGGGCATTCGCGATGACCTCGTCAACGCGGGAGCCACCTGGGAAGACGCTTCAGTCGTAGTCGACCGGCACTTTGTCTCCAGTCGGCGGCCGGACGACCTGCCCGATTTCTGCCGGGAAATGATCGCTGTTCTGGCTCGTCAGCCCGTGGAACTCAAAGTCTGAAAGGGAAGGCCCTCCCCATGGCACAGGAAGGCCGTGACCGATGAGCGACGAGCAGCCACTGTTCCCGATGGCCGAACCCGGCACCGCTGCCATCATCGGGCATCGCGGCGTCGCGGCCGACTGTCCCGAGAATACGCTGTGCTCCGTGACGGAAGCCTGGCGGCAGGGGGCCGATGCCGTCGAAATCGACGTGCACCTCACGGCGGACGGCCACCTGCTGTCGATTCACGATGCGAATACACTCCGCACCACCGGTGTGGACCGGCAGGTGTCGCAGTCTTCCCTGGCCGAACTGCAGCAGCTCGATGCGGGGCTGTGGAAATCGCCCCGGTTCACCGGTGAGCGACTGCCCTCGCTCGAGCAGGTTCTGGAAACAGTTCCCCCGGGCAAACGGCTCGTGGTGGAAGTGAAATGCGGGGCCGAGGCCATCGCGCCGCTGGAGAAGCTTCTCCGCCGTCAGCCCGCTGCCGCCGGCTCCCTCCTGCTGATCAGTTTTCAGCTGGAAGTTCTGGCTGCCGCGCGGGCCCGGCTGCCTCAGCTGGCGGTGGCCCCGGTATTTGATCTCAAACGATCCCGCGATCTGCTGGAAGAACCGGCAGCGATCAGTCAACTGGTGGAACAGGCCTGTCAGTCCGGCTGGGCCGGTCTGGATTTCGGTCCACCGGAACTGCTCACCGGGCAGCAGGTTGCCCCCGCCCGTCAGGCCGGGCTGGATGTACTGGTGTGGACTGTCAACGACTCACAGCAGGCTCACCGTCTGACCGGTCTGGGAGTCACCGGACTGACCACCGATCGCCCCGGAGCTCTGCGGCAGGAGCTTAACTCCATGCTGTAAACTGCCGCCGCAGGCGGGGTGGGCTGGGCTGGTCACACCCTGTGGACGACTCTACAATGCACCTCAGCCCGCAGGGTCACTATTTTCCCGCCAGAAGACTGCAGTTTTCCAGCAGCCGAGTATCGCCGTCCGCTGGGCGCGCCCCGGAGTAGTCATGCCAGATCCCGGCACTCGCGATCCCCGCATCCCGCTTCGCGATCCGCTGATCGCCGGCATTCTGGCGTGGATCATTCCCGGTCTGGGCCACCTGTATCAGGGACGGCTGTTCAAATCGGGCGTCTATTTCTTCTGCATTACGGGCACCTTCCTCACCGGCCTGGCGCTGGGAGAATGGCAGATTTCGTACTATCGCCGGGCTCCCGGCAATACAACGTACGGGTTTTACGCTCAGATTCTGGCTGGCCTGCCCGCCCTGCCCGCCGTGATTCAGGCCCGTCGCTACACCCCGCTGACGCCCCAGGAACTGGACCCTCCCCGCAATCACAGCATCGAAGAGTCACTGGAAGCCCCCTTCACCGGGCGGCTGCGGCAGACGGAAAACACCGAAGGCAGTAACCTGGCTGCAGTCGAAGATGTCGAGGGGACATTGCAGCTGGAACCCGGAACCGATGAAAATGGCCGCCCGCTGATACGCGGCACCTTCATCGGCAGGACGGCCAGCGGCACTGAGGTCTCCCTGAAAGTGGGCGACCTGCCGGACGGTTCCCGCAGCAGCCGGCTCGAAATCGGGCCAGCGCTGTTTGCCCGCGATGAAGTCAGTTACCGGTATCTTGAGACCGAGGACGAGGGAGAACTCGTCTGGTCGGCCGACCGCCGTTATCTCACCATTCCCCTGCTCAATGCAGAGGGCACCGATGAGGCCGGACGGCTGGAAGGCACCATTCCCCGCCCGTGGTGGAACTGGTTCAGCGTCCCCATTGAAGATGCCGGCCTGCAGGATCTGCACCGTAATCTGTCACGCCAGCTCGAACTGGCCCTCGTCTTCACCTGGATTGCCGGTCTGCTCAACCTGCTGGCGATCTGGGATGCCGTCGAAGGCCCCGCCTACGGATTTGGCGATCAGTATTTCCAGTCCATTTCCGGAGGCAGGGAGGCTTCTGCCCCGGCAGCGTCCACCGCCTCCTCAGCCGCAGCTGTGGAAAGCTCCGGCACTGCGGCCCATGGCTCCGAGTCAGCCGGCACACCCGCCGGAAGTGTGCAACAGCCCGTCCCCGCCCCGGCGGAAGACACCCCCGCCTCCCCCGGCAGATAACAGCCCAGGAATCAGTGGAACGAACTATGACTGCACTGCCGGCTGTTGCTTCTGCGGCTCTGCTCGCCACCGGTGCGGGAGTCCTGTGGTACTCTCTGCCTCTGGCCGTCGTGGTGAGCCTGGTCTACAGCGCGAGCCGCTACGAAATGACGGACGTCATTCTGCATCGTGCCACACGACTGTGTCTCACCATCCTCGCCTGCATGGTGTCGATCTTCGTGCTGCTGTACCTGCTGTCGTCCGGCCTGTAGTCGGCGGCAGGTGGAGTGCCCGGCCCTCAGGCTGTCCTGCCTGCCGAGGCCGCACCCCGCGGGAAGACCAGCCACGACCAGGTTCCGGCGAACCTCTAAAAGTTCGCCCGCCGTTTGTCTGTCCCGGACGAGGCCCTGCCGCAACGTCCATCTGCTCGCGGTGGCAGGCTGGTCATTTCTGGCGAATTCCCGCCGCCCGCCGTTTCTCTGCGAGGCAAATCAGCCGGTACACCGGCCTTCGCACGCTTCCCGCCCGCCGCGCAGACAGGCTGCCCGTTCAGCGGTCAGCCGAACCAGTGGCGAAACGGGCAACAGAGCGACCGATCCCACCGCCGGTGTTGGCCCGGGCGGAACTCCATACCCCCCCCCCGCTGCCACGCGGTTGAGCAATATCTGCACGTCAATCATGCAGAATGACCAATTCACACGGTGTCCGGCAGTGCCCTGAATAGCATTTTGGGTGGTGTGCGCAAGATGTGGCGCGATACGCAGCGGCTTTCAGCCAGTCTGTTGCGCAATGGTACGTCGTTTGCTTAGGAGGAGATCATCAGTAAGACGTAGCCGGAATCGGTCTGCAGATGCGCGAGACTTATCCTGTTCAACCTCTCATCATCTTTCGCCGGTCGTTCGAGTGAGACCGGGCGATTCCGCAGTACGGGAAGCCGGTTGTCCGCTTCCTGATTTCCCTCACGAGAGCCGTGTTTCATCGGTGTTCTGCCGGATCTGGTTCGCCCGCTGCTCACTGCCCGGCCTGTCTTCGGCCACCCCTGCAGAGCTGGCGATGAGCACCAGATCGGGATCCGTTCTTACTGTAAAACACATGTGTTCTTCGCCCGCATTCAGCACAGGCCTGAAACACTGGAGCGACGCTGACAAGCTGTCCGGAATGTATGGACTGACTTGAAGCCAGTCGACTTGTTGGGCAGGGTGCTGGCGGTTGCCCACAAAATGTACAAAACCACGCTTTTCTGCTGTCAATGTGCCCACAGACGAGTAAACTCAGAGGAGATGTGATGGAGCGTTTCAACAGCCCGCGCGACAGGAATACACTGATGGGCAATCCTGCCAGAGACAATGCCTCCCCCTCCTCCCTCCAGTCCTTTTCTACTGCAGCACTGCCAGATCAGGCTGTGGAGACGGGCTCCGCTGCCTCCCAGTGGCCAGCCCGCCAGGACAGCTTCTCCTCGACCGGCACGCCACATGTCGTCGAGCACGAAGTCAAGCGTCGGTTGACGACCGAGCCTGGCTGTCAGTTCTCTTCGCTGGTGGTTCGGCGAATTGATGGTGGCGTCTGCCTTGAAGGCGTGGTGAAAGCCGGCCCCTGTGGCGATGGTATTCGCAACCTCGCCCAGCAGATTGCCGGCGTGGAAAACGTCCTCAACCACCTCGTCGATTGCCGTCGCTGACAGCGGCAGCACTCCGGCTGCGGTTCTTCCGCCTGCTGCCCGCTGCGCTGTTTCTGTCGATTGACGGCGAACGTTCGCCCTCTGGCGTCAGGTTGACCCGGTGGACGTGCCGCAGAACTGCGCATCAGCGAAGCGGCACCCGCAA
>JAGQPV010000147.1 GCA_020426545.1 Planctomycetaceae bacterium | reverse complement strand
CGGCGGTGGGCAATAACTTCGGTCTGGTGGATGGTGAGGAAGCCCAGAAGCAGCTGGCGGACATGCGGGCCTGGATTGACTATGCCGCGCTGATGGGCGCTCCGGTCATCCGCATCTTTGCGGGCACCGTGCCGAAGGGGGAAACAGAGCAGGCCACCATCGAGCGGTGCATTCGCCGTATCTCGCAGAGTCTGGAATATGCCGCTCAGAAGGGGGTGTTCCTCGCTCTGGAAAACCACGGTGGTATTACCTCCACCAGCGAGCAGATGCTGAAGATCATTCGGGGGGTGAACGAGTCGCCCTGGTTCGGCGTCAATTTTGACAGCGGGAATTTCCGCACGGCCGAGCCTTATGCCGATCTGGAAAAGATCGCTCCCTATGCGATCAATGCTCAGATTAAACTGAGCATGGCCCGCGAGGGGCAGAAGGAAGAGGCCGACCTGGAACGGGTGATCGGCATTCTGCGGTCCGCGGGCTATCGGGGTTATGTGGTGCTGGAGTACGAAGAGAAAGACGAGCCGAGGGATGTGATTCCCAAAGTCATTGCCCGCCTCCGCCAGCTGACGGCCTGAGGGTGCTGCAGGGGACGCGAGGATTCCGGTGGTCTGGCTGAAGCGCGCCTGCGGCAGCCACGCAGAGCAGGGTCAGGGAGGTCGAGCGGCGATGGGCATACATAATCGCGACTACATTCGCGACGAGCCTTATTCCACCAGTTCCAGCGGTGGTGGCGCGGCCGATGGCATCGTCGCGAAGCGAATTATCATCGCCACGGTGGTCGTGTTCATCCTGCAGATGATGACCGTGGGAAACCAGGCCGTCACCGGCTGGCTCGATCTGAACCCGGGAGCCACGATTTACGGACTGCAGCTGTGGCGGCTGGTGACTTATGCCCTGTGCCACGACACTGCCAGCCCGTTTCATATTCTGTTCAACATGCTGTTCGTGTGGTGGTTCGGCCGGCAGCTGGAAGCGATGTACGGTTCCCGCGAGTTCCTGCTGTTCTACATCGGCGGCGCGCTCACGGCCGCACTGCTGTTCACGGGCCTGGCATTTCTGTTCAACCGGCCGAACCCGGCGATTGGTGCTTCCGGCGCGGTGATGGCCATCATGATGCTGTACGCCAGGCACTTCCCAAAGAATCTGATCTATCTGTTCGGTATCATCCCGATTCAGATTCGCTGGCTGGTGCTGATGTATGTGGTCTACGATCTGATGCCTGTGCTGGGCGAATTCGCAGGGCGGCCCTCCACCGATGGAGTGGCCCATTCGGCTCACCTGGGCGGGCTGGCCTTCGGCTTCTGTTACGGACACTTCGGCTGGAGACTGGAACGTCTGCTGCCTGGCGGCATGAAGGGCATCCGCCTGCCCCGCCGTTCCCGCAGCGACCTGAAACTCTACGCACCGCCCGAAGAACAGCGGAAGGGTGCCGTGGACGATACCGCTGCCATCCGGGCGCGGGTCGACCAGCTGCTGGCTCAGATTCACGAGCAGGGTGAAGCCAGCCTGACCGACGAGGAACGCCGCTTCCTTTCTGCAGGAGGCCAGCCGCCGGTACGGGAACCGTTCCAGCTGATCGACCGGAGCGTAATCAAAGTGCCCGCCCGGAAAGCTGCTCTTAATGAATACGATCGATGATAAGCCGATCAGGCTTAATTGGTTGTCTGTCCATTGTGATCGATCCGGCTTCTGAAGCTGCGCTGCAGCGGAACAGCCTGACCTGACCTGCAGGACTGCTTGCGGTTCACTTCCGGGATGACAGCAGCTGTTCCACCTCGACCCGCCGGGGCAGTGAGGGTTGTGCACCTGGCTGCTGCACCGCCAGGGCGGCGGCGGCTGCGGCAAATTCGAGGGCGTGGCTTAATTCGGCCCCTTCAGCCAGACGGGTCGCCAGGGCACCGCTAAAGGCATCGCCCGCGGCTGTGGTATCTACTGCCTGCACGGGAACGGGCGGAATGTGCTCCCACCGACTGCCATGCAGCAGCCAGGCACCTTCCGCGCCGCAGGTCACCACCACGGTTCCGCAACCGGCCCGCTGCAGGGTCTCCGCGGCAGTTCGCAGCTCGGCTTCTGTGTGACAGGGCTCAGCAGTCAGCCGGGCCAGTTCACCCCGGTTGGGGGTAAGAATATCGACGAGGGGCCACAGGCTGGCGGGAAGCGGTGCGGCCGGCACGGGGGCCGGGTTGAGAATGGTCAGCACGTGGGAATCCCGCGCCACCCGCAGGGCTGTCTCCACCGTTTCGAGGGGAGTTTCCAGCTGGCACAGCAGCACCGTGGCCTGTTTCAGGACCGTGGCCGCCTGCTGCACATCGGCCGGAAGAAAATCGGCATTTGCTCCCGAGGCGACAGAAATCAGATTTTCGCCGGCCTCATCGACCAGAATCAGCGCAATGCCGGTCGCCGCCGTGGCTGAGATTTTCAGATTGCGGCAGTCGATTCCGTCGGTCTCAAGAGCCCTGACTGCGGCGGAACCCTGCACATCCTCGCCGACCGCCCCCAGAAACTGAACCCGGGCCACGGAAGAATCCGGCACACCGGCACAGCGGGCTGCTGCCACGGCCTGATTGGCGCCCTTCCCGCCGGGTGCCTGGAAGAACTGCCCGCCAGTGACGGTTTCCCCCGGAGCCGGTAAATGGCTGCTCCGCACCACAAAATCCACATTCACCGAGCCCAGAACCACGACCACAGGCGGCTGGCCGGAGTCCGCGGACTCTGTCGTGCCGGGGTCGGTTGAACCAAATTCCGTCGAACCGGGATCACTCGTCATCTGGCAGCTCCCTGTCTTCCGGACTGTGAACCCCGCGTGCATCTGATCTGTCTGCAATGCCACAGCCTGAAGCCCGAATCCAGGCGGGACAGAACACACCGGCAGGCCCGGCGGATTTCCCTTCGGTTTCCCGAGGACAGACGGGGGAGTATCATCCCCTGTTGTCTGCGGGGAAGCAAATGCGGGCTGTCTGCAGCTGCCGGGAACCGGCCAGCAGGCAACGCCCCACCCGCAGGGCCATTCCGCAGCGAGGGCCTGTCTGGAATATCCCGCCTCGGGCCGTGGAATGTGGTTTCCTGCACGCCGCTCGAATGCAGGTGGCGGCAGGATTTCCGACAGTTTTTATCAGATCAGTCGGCCGCAGAATTGCGGCGCCGCTTTGAGCCAGGTGAACCCGATGACGCGAATCAACGAGAATTTTCTGAAACTCAAGGCCGGCTATCTGTTCCCGGAGATTGCCCGCAGGGTGAACGCGTTCTGCGAAGCCAGCCCCGAAGCAAAGGTGATCCGGCTGGGAATCGGCGATGTGACCGAGCCACTGCCCCCGGCGATTGTGGCCGCCATGCACTCGGCTGTCGATGAGATGGCTTCGGCTGAATCGTTCCGCGGATACGGGCCGGAGCAGGGCTACGCTTTCCTTCGCGAGAAGATCGCCAGCGTCGATTATGGCGAACGGGGAATCGACATTTCAGCCGATGAAATCTTCGTGTCCGACGGTTCCAAGTGCGATACCGGGAACATCCTCGATATTTTCGGCAGCGACAATGTGGTCGCCGTGACTGACCCGGTGTACCCGGTCTATGTCGATACCAACGTGATGGCCGGCCGCACGGGAGAAGCCGATTCCAGCGGCCGGTATGAGGGGCTGGTCTACCTGCCGGTCACCGCGGAGAACAGTTTTACTCCCGCATTGCCCGAACAGCACGTCGATCTGATCTACCTCTGCTATCCGAACAATCCCACGGGGACCGTCGCCACCCGCGAGACGCTCAAGCAGTGGGTGGACTATGCCCTGGCGGAAGACGCGGTCATTCTGTTCGACGCCGCTTACGAAGCCTACATTACCGATCCCGAGATTCCGCATTCGATTTACGAGATCGAAGGGGCACGCAGGTGCGCCATCGAGTTCCGCAGCTTCTCCAAGAATGCGGGCTTCACGGGAACCCGCTGTGCCCTGACGGTCGTGCCGAAAGATGTCACCGGCACCAGCAGCACCGGAGAGCGCACACCACTGCACCAGCTGTGGAACCGGCGGCATTCCACAAAATTCAACGGCGTGCCCTACATCGTGCAGCGGGGAGCGGAAGCGGCGTATTCGACAGAAGGCCGGCAGCAGATTCGCGATCTGGTGGATTTCTACCTGACAAACGCCCGCCTGCTGCGGGAAGGGCTGGAAGCGGTGGGGATTACCGTGTACGGCGGTGTGAATGCTCCGTACGTGTGGCTCAAGGCGCCGGAAGGCCTGTCCAGCTGGGACTTTTTCGACCAGTTGCTGCAGCAGGCTCACCTGGTGGGAACTCCGGGCAGCGGCTTCGGTGCCAGCGGAGAAGGCTACTTCCGCCTGAGCGCGTTCAACAGCCGGGCCAATGTGGAAGAAGCCGTCACCCGCCTGCAGCGGTCCTTCTCCTGACAGAGGCGTCCTGACCACCGCTTCACGCTGAGGGACGCCTCCCGGTGAACGAAGCCCGCAATCCCTTCAGCCGAGACAGCCAGCCCCGGGCCGCGGAACATACTCCGCACCCGGGTGAGGCTGGAATACCAGGCACGCCCGTCTTCGAGGACGAACCACCGTCGCGTTCCGGCTCCGCGGAGCGGGTTACCGGCACAGCGGGCAGCACCCATTCTGCCGGCACGGTGACGGACTCCGGCCAGGCAATTGATGAAGGCCGGGGCCGCATTTTCCCCTGTGACAGCTGCGGGGCCGACCTGGTCTTTCATATCGGCCTGCAGAATCTCAAGTGCGAATACTGCGGGTTCGTCAAAACAATTGATCTGCAGGCAGCTGACGGAATTCGCGAACAGGATTTTGCAGCGGTGCTCCGGCAGCAGGCCGAACGTCGAAAACAGCCCGCCCGGCCCGACAGGGCATCGGCTCCTTCCACGGGCGATCAGCAGGCCCCCGGCCAGGTGGAAGTGAATGAGATTCGCTGCGACAGCTGCGGCGGAACCGTGGAGTTTCTCGGTTCGCTGACCAGCAGTGCCTGCCCCTGGTGCGACTCCCCCGTGCAGCGGGAGAACGTGCATCGTGCGGGGGACCGCATTCCGGTGGATGCCGTCCTGCCGTTTCAGATTCCCCGCCGGAAAGCCGAGGAACAGGTCGCCCGGTGGGTGGCTTCCCGGTGGTTCGCCCCGAATGATTTCCGGCAGCAGGGCGCGAACGGCAAACTCAATGGCATCTACATGCCCTACTGGACTTACGACGCATTCACCACCAATGAGTGGGCCGGCCAGCGGGGAGACCGTTACACCGACACAGTTCGCCGCAACGGCAAAACGGAGCACGTGCGGAAGACCCGGTGGAGTTCGGTCAGCGGAGCATTTCAACGGTTCTTCGATGATGTGCTGGTGCTGGCGAGCGGCCGGCTGCACCGCGACCTGACGGACGCACTTGAGCCCTGGCCGCTGAACCAGTGCCGCCCGTTTTCTCCGGAAATGCTGGCGGGCTATTTCGCCCGGACATATGAAATCGAACTGGATGCCGGGTTCGAAATGGCCCGCAGGCGCATTGAGGAAGCCCTGCGGGCGGATGTCTGCCGCCGTATCGGCGGTGACAGCCAGCGGATTTCCCGGCTGGACACGGCTTATGAGGCGATCACCTTTAAACACCTGCTGCTGCCGGTGTGGCTGATGGCGAACCGCCACCACGGCCGGGTGTATCAGGTGATTGTGAATGCGGGAACTGGCGAAGTGCAGGGCGAACGCCCGTGGAGCTTCTGGAAGCTCTTCTTTCTTCTGGCCGGAATTGGCCTGCTGGTGGCCGTGGCGGGGCTGCTCACTCACGCCTGAAACGGCCTGACGCACGCAGTCATTGCCGGGCCGCCAGGCTGGCCTGCTTCGGGTTCCGCGTGGCCGGTTCGGCCCGCCGGCGGAGTGTGGTCTTCGGGCATCATGCAGCGCTGTTCTCCTCGGGGAACAGGTGGCTGCCTGGGTGCCGCAACTGTCCGAAACCCGACAGCAAGACCATTTACCGCGCGAATTGTCAATGTCTCTCAGGCCTGAATCTGCGAATCAGAAAACCGGCAACTTTCGCGTCGAATGGTTCTTGCCGGTTTACCAGGCAGCGGGCAGAATGGTCCTTTGTCAGGCGGTACAGAGGCATCTGAGTTCTCTACGCCCTGCCGTCTGTGCGTTCTGCGCTCACTTCCTGTTTCCCAGTCGCTTCGTTGTCCTGAACGGGATCGCTTACAATGCTGCAAGTTGTGACGCGTCATGAGAATGAGGGTGTGGTCATTGGCGACAACCTCCATGTGACCGTGCTGGAGATTGGTGAAAACCAGATTCGTCTGGGGATTTCCTCTCCTGATATTGAAGGCGGCTACCGGGAAGAGGTCCTCTCCTGGACTCCCCAGTTCAAGGAAGCCGACTCCGCCGCCGTCGGCAGCGCGGCCCTGGCAGCGGTTACTCCGGGCCTCTCACCCGGTTGAAATGCCGCTGGCAATTCCGGCTGCCATTCCTCCGGCAGCTACGGAATTGATCGGGCACTGCAGGGCTGCTGGAGGCTCCTGTTGACGAGCCTTTCTCTCGCTTTTCTCTCTCCTGCTGGCCATCACCACACCGACAGCGGCCGCCATCGTTCGGATTGCGAACTGAGGAACAATCCGCCAGGATGGACGCTGTTGCCGGCAGCCATTCAGGCTGCCGCCGTATTGGTCAGTTGAAGGCGAACACGGTGCCTGCAGTTGAGGAATACACCGCAGCCGAGTTAAGCGATGTCGGTCTGGACCGGCAACGGCTGCCCCGGCATGTGGCCATTATCATGGACGGGAACGGTCGCTGGGCGAAGGCACGCGGCCTTCCGCGGGTTGAAGGGCACCGCCGGGGTGTCGGAACAGTCCGCACGGTGGTCGAAGAGTGCTCGAAGCTGGGGATGGAGCAGCTGACGCTGTACTGCCTCAGCAGCGAGAACTGGAAACGGCCCGCGACCGAGCTGACGCTGCTGATGCACCTGCTGCGGCAGTATGTGATCGAAGAACGCTCGGAGATCATGCGGCAGAATCTGCAGTTCTCGCTGATTGGTCGGCGGTCGGAACTTCCCGAGAACGTGCTGCAGGAAGTCGAAACGACCATCGAATGCAGCCGGGCGAACAGCGGCATGCGGCTGTGTCTGGCGGTGAACTATGGCAGCCGGGGTGAGATCTCCGATGCCGTACGTTCCATCGCACGCCAGGTGGCCCGCGGCGAACTCGATCCCGAGCAGATCGATGAGAATGTCGTCAGCGAGAACCTGTATACGGCGGGCATGCCCGATCCGGACCTGGTTCTTCGCTCCGCTGGCGAAATGAGGCTGAGCAATTTTCTGTTATGGCAGATCAGCTACGCCGAGTTATGGGTGACCTCCCGCTGCTGGCCGGAGTTTCGCCGGGAAGATCTGCTGGATGCTCTGCGTGAGTTCTCCGGCCGCGACCGAAGATTTGGTGGCCTGACGGACTGAGCACTCATGCTGCTTTGGCGTATTCTGATTTCGGCACTGCTGGTTCCGTCACTGCTGATTCTGTTCGTGTGCGACCACCGGTCGGGCCCGGACGCTCTGCTGCTGCTGGGGCTCGTCAGCCTGCTTTCACTGGGCAGTTCCTGGGAACTGTCGCAGATGCTGAGGACCCGCTCGTTTCAGACTTCCGGACTGATTGCGGGCCTGTGCGCGGCCGCAGTTGCTGTTGCCGGCTGGATCAATCCGCCTGCGGGACCACCGGAACCGGGCCAGCTGCAGCTGGACTCTCTGGGACCAACTGGCGGTCTGATGGTGGCTGCCGTTCTGATCCTGCTGCTGACCGAAGCCATCAAATTCCGAAAGGCCGGAACCTCGACTGAAACCCTCGGCAGCGAACTGCTGATTGTGTGCTATGCCGGCCTGCTGCTGGGTGTGACAGCACAGCTACGCTGGGTGGCCGGCCCGCAGGCGGGTTACCTGGTGCTGGGTTCGGTCCTGATCTGTGCAAAATGTGGAGACATCGGCGGGTATGCCATTGGCCGGCTGTTCGGTCGGAGAAAACTGGTCCCGCTGCTCAGCCCGGGCAAGACACGGGCCGGGGGAGTGGGCGCCCTGTGTGCCGCCTCGCTGGCTGGCTGGGCCTGGCTCGAATTCGCCACTCCCCGGTTTGGCAGTGGCTGGCAGCCACCCGCCGCAGGCTGGTCTCTACTGTATGGCGGGCTGATTGGCCTGGCCGGCCTGGTGGGCGACCTGTGCGAATCGCTGCTCAAGCGGGACTTGAACGTCAAAGACTCCGCCTCCCTGTTTCCAGGGTTCGGCGGGCTGCTCGACATTCTGGACAGCGTCCTGTTCGCCGGGCCGGTGGCCTGGCTGCTGTGGCAGGTGCTGCCGCTGATCACCTGGCGGTAGCCGGCTCCTGGCGGAATGCGCCGTGCGGAGCCGCTGGTTTTCGCCGGACTGCCTAATTCGTGATCTCGATTTTGAGCGGCTCTCCCTCTTCCGTGACTTCCACGATCAGAGGGGTTGTTTCGGCGCTGGCATACTCGGCCGGGGGGCGCTGGGCTGCGGGAATCACATCGCCATCGGCAGTCACTTCAGGAACCTGAACCACGACCTTGTGCCGCCCGGGAATGGCGCCATCCTGCGAGGCGTACGTGGACAGCGTGAATTTGCCATCCTGAATCACACCGGTGGCATGCTTCCCTTCCTGAACCGGGTACAGGAAGATCGTGCCGCCGGCAAGCGGCTGGCCGCTCAGAGTGATCGTGCCTTCCACCCGCGTGGTCTGCTGCTGGTCTTCTCCCGAGCCGCCACAACCCGACAGGCACAGCACCACACACCAGGCCAGAATATTCCCGCAACGCATTTTTTCGCTCCTGACCCGCATTCGCGGGTGAGTCTGATTACCGCTGAAGACCATGCCTGCCGGCTGCTCACTGGCAGCCAGACAACGAAGGCGACCTCCTGCAGACGGCGGTCGCCGTGAGCAGAGACTTACTGCCCCAGCCCGCCGACGGGCAGTCCGTCGCTCATATGGGCCATCTGCTGATACACGGTGAGATTCATGTTCTCACTCAGAAAATGCACGCTGCCATCCCCCAGCAGGAAATGGGCTCCGCCCTCATGAAAGCTCTGGGCGGCCGAAGTATTCGGCCAGGGCAGAGCGGGAAAGCTGCAGATTGTTGAGCCGCAGGTCAGGTTGGCGGAATTGATGGCGTGCGTCGTCTGCACGGGGCTGTCGCTGGGTGCCCAGGCACTGAATACGTTGTAGCTCGGTGAGTTTTCGCCCACCATCAGCACGTTGGATGTGCCGTCGGTCATATCGCGGAACTTCACGGTGTAATCCTGCCGGCGACGGAACATGCCACCCGGACCAGCATCCACCGACAGACCGGCCACGCCAGCATAGCTGGTCACCGCCGCTGTCGTGTCGTAGGTACTGCCGGCGATGTCGCACACATTCGTCGAAGTAACTCCTGTGGGCTGAGAGGCATTCCCGGGGAAGCACCAGTTCACGTGCAGATCGGTCTTCACGCCCGATGTGGGATCGCTGGGGCACAGGAGGACGGACAGCACCGTCTGGCACAGCACCAGATGAGCAGGATCCGTAATCCGTGCGCTGAAGTTGAACTTGTTATACAGCGGCCCCTGGTCGAGGCCGGGCAGAATCATCACTCGCCAGCTGAACCCGTTGGGCAGGTTGGTCGCGTTACCGTGCGAGTTGGGCGGGAAGCACTGGTTCGAGTCGTGATAGTTGTGCAGAGCCAGGCCCAGCTGCTTCATATTGTTACGGCACTGCGAGCGACGGGCCGCTTCCCGCGCCTGCTGCACGGCCGGCAGCAGCAGGGCAATCAGAATGGCAATAATGGCGATGACGACCAGCAGTTCGATCAGCGTGAAGGCGGAGCGGCGAGCAGAGAATGTCCGCATAAAACAGGCTTCCGGGAATGAATATTTGGGGAAAGGAACCAGTCTGCTGGGGTAGTCTAACAAAAGAACAGATTTTCCACCAATAGCGAGGCATCGCGCAGCGACGCCCGCAGACCGGAAGGCATGTCCTGCTGGCAGGTGCGATGCCTGCCAGCAGCACCGGATGCAGAGTTGACTGGATGCGGAACAGTGAGGGGGTCCTGAAGACTGCCCGGCAAGCCTGTCGCCACCCGCCAGATGCTGATGGGCGACAGGACATAAATCACACGATGATCTGTGTGCCAGGATTTGCGGGCAGGTACTTACTCGAACATCGAGCCGATGGGCAGCCCGTCGCTCCGCTTGCCCGTCTGCTGGTAAACCGTCGTGTTGACGTTTTCGCTGACGAACTGAACGGAGCCGTCGCACAGCAGAAAGTGGCAGCCACCTTCGTGCCAGCTGCCGAAGATACGGGTCAGATAGTCAAAGGTGTGAGCGGTGCCCGGGTTGATATCAACTGAGTTGATCGGCAGGACCGCCCCGGCCACCTGAGTGGGACTGCCATAAGTCGCCAGAGGCCAGTCGCTGGAAGCCCAGCCCAGATACTGCGACGGATTGCCGGCCTTCAACGACTGATATTTTGTTTCGCCAACGAGGAACACATTACTGGTGCCATCAGTAATGTCCCGCATGCGGGTGCTCGAGTTGTGATACAGCACACCGTTGGTCATCCAGTATCGGTTGCCCGCACTGTTGGTGCAGACGGCATCCGCCGACGTTCCCCCGCCCTGAGATCCATAATAATTATTGTTGTTGATTTCCGTGCCCGAGTTCGGATCGGAAGGGCACTGCAGGCTGCCGAACGGCCGGGCCCATTCCACATCGTTATTTCCACCGCTCTGGCCCCGGTCGGCAATGGAGATGAAGGTCGCTCCGAAGTTCAGCTGATTGTACCTGGGTGACTGATCGAGGAAGGGCAGAATCATGACCGTCCAGGTGGCGAAGGAATACCCCGGGGCGGAGGAGCCACCACCACCGGTGCACCAGTTGGCCGCGGTCATCGTGTTATGGGAAATACCGCCGGGCGGAAAGGCACCGTGCGTGTCGTGGTAGTTGTGCAGGGCCAGGCCGATCTGCTTGAGCTTGTTCCGGCATTCGGAACGGCGGGCTGCTTCC
>JAGQPV010000146.1 GCA_020426545.1 Planctomycetaceae bacterium | reverse complement strand
AACCGCACACGAAGAGATTGTGCGGCAGATCTATCTGGCGGCCCTCTGCCGCCTGCCGACCGAAGCGGAACAGGCCGCCTGTGCCGAGTTCCTCAAGGCCAGCCCCAGCCCGAAGGAATGCTACGAAGACATTCTGTGGGCACTGATTAACTCGAAGCAGTTTCTGTTCGTTCGCTGAGTGACTCCGCGGGAGGCCGTGCGACTGCCTCCCGCTGTCCAGTCTCCAGGTGCGGTAATCTCCATGTGCGGAAACCGGTCGATCGGAATCTCAGGGAATCCTTCCATGCTCCGCTGCTGTTCGTTCCGGCTGTTGCTGACGGTCTCTGCCGCCAGTCTGCTGTATTTCGCCTGTGCCGCTGTGCCGGTGCAGGCACAGACGGCGTGGCCCATGCTGATGAGCCTTGAGCCGGTTGCGGCCCAGGCTGGTCAGACATCGGAACACACGGTTCATTCCCGCTACAGCATGTTTGGTGCTTCGGGCGTGGTGGTTTCGGGCAGCGGGATTACCGGCGAAGTCGTGACAGAAATGAAAGAGGTGAAGGAAGGCGAGAAGCCGCCGAACCTCACCAAAGTCCAGGTCCGGTTCACCGTCGCGGCCGATGCCCTGCCCGGAGTGCGGGACTTCCGGCTGATCACTCCCTCCGGACCGACCACGCTGGGGCAGCTGGTGGTGTCCCGCGAGAAGGTGCTGCTCGAGCAGCCAAAAAACAATACCATGGAGACGGCGGCGGAAGTCACGGTTCCGGCCACCCTGTGTGGTGCACTGGAGGCCGCGGAAGATGTGGACTTCTTCCGGTTCGCCGCGAAAGCCGGCCAGCGGATGACGTTCCATGTCATGTGCATGCGGTTGCAGGACAGAATTCACGATCTGCAGGCCCATGCGGATCCGATTATCGCTCTGCGTGGTCCTTCGGGCTCGACGCTGGCCCAGTCGGACAATCACTTCGCCGCCGATCCGCTGCTGAGCTATACCTTCGAGCGGGATGGCGAGTACTTCCTCGAAATTCGCGATGTCCGTTATGCGGGCAATGCCTACTGGCAGTACAGCGTCAATGTGACTGACGGCCCCTTTGTCACGGCCGTCCTGCCGATGACGGTTTCACCCGGTAAGCCGGCGGAATTCCGGCTGATTGGTCCGCACCTGCCGGAAAATGCCACCGCCACAGCCACGGTCCCGGCCGAGACGCCGATGGGTTCCGATGCCGTGGGACTGACTGTGGGTGAACAGCCGACAAACCCGGTAGCGGTTCTGGTTTCCGAACTGCCGGTAATCGAAGAGTCTTCCGCGCCGAATAACGAACCTGCCACCGCGCAGGAGGTCACCGTTCCCGCCGCCATTAATGGGGTCATTGAGTCGGAAGCCGACATCGACTGTTATGCCTTCGAGGCAAAGAAAGGCGATGCGCTGGCGGTGGAAGTCTTCGCCCGCCGGCACTGGTCCTCCCTGGATTCCATCGTGCGGGTTCTGGCCGCCGACGGGAAGCAACTGGTCGAACAGGACGACGGGCAGTGGTTCCGCAAAACATCCGCCGACTCGCTGATCCGTAACTGGACGGCTCCGGCCGACGGAAAGTACATCCTGGAAATTCGGGATCTGCACCTGCGGGGCGGGGAGGACTTCGTGTACGTGCTGCAGGTGGAAACCGCAAAGCCGCGGTTTGATCTGTACCTCGATACCGACAAGACCCCGCTGGCTCCGGGGACTTCGGCCGCGATTTTTGCCCGGGTGGAACGACACAACGGATTTACTGGAGAAGTGCAGCTGCAGGTGGATGGCCTGCCTCCCGGAGTCACGGCCAGCTGTGGCCGGATTCTGGCGGGTAAACCGGTGGATGGCTGCATCATTCTGACCGCTGCGAAAGATGCGGCACCGGGCTGGGCCAACATCACCGTGCGGGGCACGGCCACGCACAAGGCGGCAGACGAAACGGAACAGGTGCTGGAAACGGTGGCTGTCTCCCGCCAGGAAACCTACATGCCGGGCGGCGGCCGCAGCCACTGGCAGGTGGATCTGCACACGGTGTCTGTTGGTCAGCCGGCCGATCTGCTGGCTGTGACAGCCACACCGCGGGAGATCACCCTGAAGCCGGGCGAATCGGTCAAAATTGAAATCTCGGTGGAGCGCACCGGCGGCTACGACAAGAACGTGACGCTCGACTTCCTGTACCGGCACCTGTCCAGCACCTTTGCCGATCCGCTCCCTCCCGGAGTGACCATCGATGCGAAGAACAGTAAGACACTGCTGACGGGCAAGGAATCGAAGGGGTATATCACCCTCGTGGCCGACGAAAAGGCCGAGCCGGTCGAGAAGCATCAGGTGGCTGCCATGGCCAACATTTCGCTGAACTTTGTGATGAAATTTTCCTACAGCAGCGAGCCGCTGTTCATTACCGTGCTGCCGAAAGCGGAGGCCGAAACGGCCGCCACGGAGACAAAGGGCGGGCAGTAATAACTCGTGCTGCAGGACAGAACCCGGCTGTGCAGCAGGCTGCCGGCCCTGAACAGAAAGTAGAATGCCGGTGTCTGAACTGCTGGAACGATTCCTGCGGTATGTGCAGATTGATACGCAGTCCGACGAACACAGTTCCACCGCGCCCAGCACGGCGAAACAGCTCGATCTGAGCCGCCTGCTGGAGCAGGAATGCCGGGACATGGGGCTGGTCGATGTGGCCACAGGGGCAGGCGGCGTGGTGACAGCCACGGTGCCCTCGAACGTGGGGCCGCAGGCTCCGGCCATCGTGTGGTGTGCCCACATCGATACGTCGCCAGAGTTCTCCGGAACCAATGTGAAGCCCGTCGTGCACCAGCCTTACAACGGCGAGGACATCGTGCTGCCGGGGGCTCCCGAGCGGATCATCCGTGTGGAGGACAACCCGGCACTGAAGGGCCTCGTCGGCGGGACGGTGGTGACCTCGGACGGAACCACCCTGCTGGGATCCGATGACAAATCGGGTGTGGCGGTCATCATGTCGGCGGCGGCCCGGCTGATGCAGTCGCCCGATATTCCGCACGGGCCCGTGCGGCTGTGCTTCACCTGCGATGAGGAGATCGGCCGGGGTGTCGATCATGTTGATATTCCCGGGCTGAATGCGGTGTGCGGCTACACGCTCGACGGGGCCGGAACCGGCGATGTCGACGCGGAAACGTTCTCGGCCGATGTGGCGATAGTCACCGTTGAGGGAATCAACACGCATCCCTCGGTGGGCAAAGGGGTGATGGTCAACGCGATTCGGATCATGGCGGACTTTCTGGCGCAGCTGCCGGTGGAGGAACTCAGCCCGGAAACCACCGACGGTCGCGACGGGTTTCTGCACCCCTACCAGGTGGAAGCCGGCGTGGCCCGGGCGACCGCCCGCATCATTCTGCGGGACTTCGAAACGGCAAAGCTGGGGGAATACGCGGCGCTGCTGGAATCGATCGCCGACGGACTGCGGAAGAAGCACCCGCTGGCCGGCATCAAAGTGGAGATCCGGAAGCAGTACCGCAACATGCGGGACGGCATGGAGCGGGAACCACGGGCGCTGCCGCTGGCCTTGGAAGCTGTTCGCCGGGCCGGAATGGAACCAGTGCAGTCCATCGTGCGGGGCGGAACCGATGGTTCAGTTCTGACGGAACGCGGTCTGCCCACGCCGAATCTGTCGACGGGAGAGCACAATCCGCATTCCCCCCTGGAGTGGACCAGCCTCGAAGAAATGCAGGCCGCGGAGAACGTGCTGATTCAGCTGGCCATGCTGTGGGGCGAAGAGACGGCCTGAGCCGGCACGGTTGAACAGTGCGGCAGTGCCGAACCGTTGGACATCGATGAATTCGTCCAGTTACACTGGAATATCTGCTGAATCCACGGACAGCAGGCCGGGAGGTTTTGACCTGCTGTCTTCGGGGAGATTCTCTCTCGAAGTCATCGTGGAGGACGACCGGCAGACAGATCTCTCATTCGCGAACTTCTCGTCGCGCGTCTATTTCGTCAGTTGCTGAGGAACCCATGACAGCCGCTCATCCACGCTCGGGCCGTCCCTGGTCGATATTCGGTACCGCGGCCTCCATCGGGGGGCTGTGTTCAGCCATCGGGGCCGCCGCGGTTCTGTTTTCGGGAACAGGTCAGCCTGCTCCGGTGACTGCCGCGGAACCCGCCGCCGCGAAAGCGGAATCTCCGAAAACGGAAGCTGCGAGAGCGGCGGCTGACGGGGAGCCGGTCGACTTTAATCGCGATATCCGGCCGATTCTGTCCAACAGCTGCTATGCCTGTCACGGTCCCGATGCCGGTCAGCGGCAGGCCGGACTGCGGCTGGATACCAGCGACGGTGCCGTGGCGGAACTGGAAAGCGGCAACACCGCGGTGGTGGCGGGCGATGTGGCGGCCAGCGAGCTGATCAGCCGGATTACGAGCGATGCCCCGGAACAGCGGATGCCGCCCCCGGGCCACGAACACCCGCTGACGAAACAGGAGATCGACCTGCTGACCCGCTGGGTGCAGCAGGGAGCACCGTGGAGTGACCACTGGGCGTTCATCGCTCCCCGGCGGCCTGAACTGCCGGAAGTGGATGGTGAGGCGTCCCTCCTCAATCCGATTGACCGGTTCATTGTGCGCAAAGCCAGGGCAGCCGGGCTGCAGCAGTCTCCCGAGGCATCGAAGGAAACGCTGATTCGCCGGGTGACATTCGACCTGACGGGGCTGCCTCCCACACCGGCTGAAATCGATGCCTTTCTGGAGGATACGGCTCCCGGGGCTTACGGCCGGCTGGTCGATCGGCTGCTGGGTACGGAAGCCTATGGCGAGCAGATGGCCCGGCACTGGCTGGATGCGGCCCGCTACGGCGATACGCACGGTCTCCACCTCGACAACGAACGTTCGATGTGGCTGTACCGGGACTGGGTGATTGATGCCTTCAGTCAGAACATGCCGTTCGACCAGTTCACCATCGAGCAGATTGCCGGCGATCTGCTGCCCGAACCGACAGAGAGCCAGCTGATTGCCACAGGTTTTCACCGCAATCATATGCTCAATGGCGAAGGCGGCCGCATTGCCGAGGAGTCGCGGGTGGAATACGTGGTTGATCGCGTCTCAACCACCTCCACCGTCTGGCTGGGACTGACCATCGGCTGTTCCCGCTGCCACGATCATAAATACGATCCCGTCTCGCAGCGGGAATTTTACAGTCTGTATGCTTTCTTCAATCAGGTGGCGGAAACCGGTTCCGTCGATCGTCGCTCCGGAACGGCGGCCCCGGTGCTCGAACTGCCCACGGCGGCGCAGTCCAGTGAAATTGCCCGTCTGACGGAACAGATCGCCGGACTGAAGCAGCAGCAGCAACAGCTGGAACAGAAGATCTTGAGTCAGCAGGCCGAGTGGGAACGGCAGGTCCGGATGGCACGGGCTGCCGGCGGTGTGCCGAAGGATCAGAAGCCGGCACCAACTGAGGACACGCAGAAACCATCTGCCTCAGCAGCGGGAACCGATGAACCGGAAGCTGCCGAACCGCAAGCTGCGGAAAGCAAAACGGTTCCCTCTCCGGCGGAATCAGCGGATGCGCAGCCGCTGCTGTCGTCCGTGGAGAATGTTCCCGCCGGGGTGCGGGGTGCTGTCGAGGTGCCGGCCGACAGCCGCACGAAGGAACAGCAGTCGCTGATTCGCACGCATCTGCTGGTGACCGCGCCTGGTCTGGCGGAACTGCACGAGAAAATCAGCCAGGCTGAGAAATCGCTGAACAGCACGAAAAAGTCCGTCCTGCTGACGATGGTGATGCAGGACCGCACGGAGCCGCGGGAAACCTTTCTGCTCAAGCGGGGGCAGTACGATCAGTACGGTGAGCAGGTGGAAGCGGGGGTTCCCGCCTGTCTGCCGCCACTGCCGGACAAAGCCCCTGTCAACCGGCTGGGGCTGGCCCGCTGGCTGACATCCCCCGACAACCCGCTGACAGCCCGGGTGACCGTCAACCGAATCTGGCAGCAGTTCTTCGGCCAGGGGCTGGTGCGAACGCCGGAGGATTTCGGCACGCAGGGAGAACGGCCCACACATCCCGAACTGCTGGACTGGCTGGCAGTGGAATTCATGGATCCTGCCTCGGGCGGCTCTCACCGGTGGGATGTCAAAGCACTGACCCGGCTGATTGTGACCAGTGCCACCTACCGTCAGTCCTCCCGGCTGACGCCTGAACTTGCGGACCAGGATCCCGAGAATCGCCTGCTGGGACGGGCGTGGCGGGGCCGGCTTTCCTCGTTCCAGTTGCGCGACCAGGCCCTGTCTCTGGCGGGGCTGCTGGTTCCGCAGCAGTATGGGGCTCCGGTTCATCCTTATCAGCCACCGGGTGTCTGGTCCGATCTAACCCTCGGAAAAATCGTCTACAAACAGGACACCGGAGCCGACCTGTACCGCCGCAGCCTGTACACCTTCTGGAGGCGAAGTGTCGGCCCGACTTCCCTGTTCGATACTTCGAGCCGGCAGGTGTGTGTAGTCAGCCAGGGACGCACCAACACGCCGCTGCATGCCCTGACTCTGCTGAATGACACGACGTGGGTGGAAGCCGCCCGCAAGCTGGCCGAACGCATGCTGCTGGAGGGCGGAGACGACGATCGGTCGCGGCTGCGGTGGGGCTTTCGGCTGGCTTCGGCCCGCCTTCCCGATGAAGCGGAACTGGCCGTCCTCACCAGGACCCTGAATCGTGGACGGAACGCCGTACAGCAGGACCCCGCGGAAGCTGTCAAACTGCTGGCCGTTGGGGAATCGCCCGTCAATGGGCAGCTGCCCCCCGGGGAAATTGCTGCCTGGTCGGCTGTCGCCACGGTGCTGCTGAATCTGGATGAAGTGCTGTCCCGCGAATAGGCCTGAAACCTGGTTCGGTTTAAGTTCAGTCAGTCTCTTAGAAAGCTGTGGCGATGAACCATCAGCCGGCAATGGACACACCACCCCACGGACTGCGGGAATCGCGGAACGAAGCCATGAACGACCCGTTCGCCGGGCTCGATCCCGGTCGCCGACAGTTTTTCAGTCAGTCGGGGGCGGGGCTGGGCCTGGCGGCGCTGGCCCTGCTGCTGGGCGAAGAGGGTGGTTCCGCCGCAGGTGCCGAGCGGGCGGTGGCAAAGCTGGTCCCGCACTTTGCTCCGCGGGCTAAACGGGTCATTTACCTCATGCAGTCGGGTGCGCCCTCGCATGTGGACCTGTTCGACCACAAACCGGGGCTGGCAGCTCTGCGGGGGACACAGCTGCCGGCTTCCGTCCAGATGGGGCAGCGGCTGACCACGATGACCCAGGGCAAGGACCAGCCCGTTCTCCCGGCGATCGTTCCGCTGCGTCAGCATGGCCACAGTGGAGCGTGGCTGTCGGACTATCTGCCGCATACGGCCGGCATCGCCGATGAACTGTGCATTGTGCGGTCGATGCACACCGAAGCCATCAACCATGCCCCCGCGATGACGTTATTCCTCACCGGGGCACAGGAACCGGGCCGCCCCAGTCTGGGGGCCTGGCTGTCGTATGGTCTGGGCAGCGATTCGGAGCAGTTGCCCACCTTCTGTGTGATGACCTCGCGGGACCGCGAAGCCTCCTGTGGGCAGCTGTTCTACGATTACTACTGGGGCAGCGGGTTTCTGCCTTCGAAACATCAGGGGGTGAAATTCCGTGCCAATGGCGACCCGGTGCTGTATCTGTCCAGCCCGCCGGGTGTCAGCTCCGGATTGCGCCGCGGGCTGCTCGATGATCTCGGCGAACTGAACCGGATGCGACTGGCCACCGCGGGCGACCCGGAAATTCAGACACGAATCGCTCAGTACGAGATGGCCTTCCGCATGCAGTCCTCAGTGCCCGAACTGACCGACCTCACCACCGAGCCGAAGCACGTGCTCGAAATGTACGGGCCCGATGTGGAACGGCCGGGTTCCTTTGCCCGGAACTGCCTGCTGGCCCGGCGACTGGCGGAACGGGGCGTGCGGTATGTGCAGCTGCTGCATGCCGGGTGGGATCAGCATGGCAATCTGCCGACGCAGCTCGAAGTGCAGTGCCGCGATACCGATCAGCCTTCCGCTGCCCTGGTACGGGACCTGAAACAGCGGGGCCTGCTCGATGAGACGCTGGTCATCTGGGGTGGCGAATTCGGCCGCACGGTGTTCGGCCAGGGAGACATCAGTAACCCGAAGAAGCACGGCCGGGATCACCACGGGCGGTGCTTCTCGCTGTGGATGGCGGGGGGTGGAATTCGGCCGGGCACGACGTACGGCGAGACCGACGATTTCGCCTACAACGTTGTGCGGGATCCCGTCCACGTGCATGATCTGCAGGCCACGGTGCTGCACCTGCTGGGCCTCGACCACGAACGGCTGACGTTCCGCTACCAGGGCCGCCGCTTCCGCCTGACCGACGTTCACGGTCAGGTCATCCGCGATATCCTCAGCTGAACGGTTCGGCCTGCGTCAGGCGACAAAATAGGCGCGGATAATCCGTGCCACATTCCGTGCCCGCTGCTGAAACACGGCCGGGTCGCGAATCCAGCCCAGAGGATGAATTCGCAGCACCACTTCCACCTGTCGGGAGGCTGTGCTGCCCCGCTGTGCCATCTGCTCGTCACCAAAGCAGATTTCCACCTCAATCGGCTGGCGATCCTGGCTTGACCCCCAGAACGGCAGCAGGCCAACCCGCCCAACCCGCAGAACCGCCCGTCGCAGTTCCACCTGCTGCAGCCGGGCCCGGTGGTCGGTCACAAAGCCCCGCAGCTTGAAGACGATCATATCGGCGGCGACGAGGGCAAAGAACCGGGTTTCAAACTGAAACGGGTTGGTTGCCGTTGAATCGCCATCTTCATTGCTGCTGCTGTCGGCTGTATCGCGACTGCTGAGTGAACAGGTGCAGTTCCTGCCGGAATCCTTGGCGGCATACAGTGCCCGGTCGGCATGACGCAGCAGACTCTCGACGGAGTCTCCCGCTTCATATTCGGCCACACCGAAGGAAGCTGTAATCCGACCGGCCGGCAGTCCGCCAATTTCCGCCTGACAGATCGCCGTTCGCAGTCGCTCCGCCCGGCGGACAGCCTGCTGCAGGTCCGTATCGGGACAGAGGATCACAAATTCCTCGCCCCCGTAACGGCCCAGGTGTTCCCCGGAATAGGTTTCCTGCTGCAGCAGCCGGGTCATATCAATCAGCACGTTATCACCCACGCTGTGACCGTGGGTATCGTTAATTTTCTTGAAGAAATCCACATCAAGAAAAATAACCGACAACGCCTCACCGGATTCACTCTGCCCGGCCGACTGCAGATGAATGGTCAGCTGTGTTTCCAGTTCGCCGCGATTGGCGACGCCCGTCAGCGGGTCGCGGCTGGCCGCCAGACGCAGTTCCTGAATCTCGCGGGTCTGCCGTCCCCCACGGGACAGACTGCGGAAGATCTCGGCCACACCATGCAGCTGTCCGGATGCATCGATCAGCGGAACAGACTGCACCTCGATCTGCACGTCGGATCCATCCGCGTGGCGGCAGTACAGCGGCGTCGTCGAGCCTCTGCCGGCAGCCACCACCTGATGCAGCGGGTAGGCGGCATCGGCCAGGGGACGGTTGCCGGGATCCTGAAATTCAAACAGACGCTGCGACCAGCCCTGGCCGAGGACTTTACTGGCCGGGTGGCCCAGCAGGTCGACCATGCCCCGGTTCCAGACCACGATCTTCAGATCGTTGTCCACCAGATAGAACCCGTCGTACAGGCTCTCCAGCAGATACAGATAAGAGAAGATATGTCCCAGCTGGCTGGCCTCGAGGGCATCCGCCGGACTGGCCTGCCGCGGCATGGCTTCCGGCAGGCTGGATTCACCGCGTTCTCCCTGAAAGGGAATACCTTCCGCGTTGATCCACCGCGACAGCGCGCAGACCACATTCCCGTCGAACTGGGTTCCCGATGCCTCGACCAGCACTTCCATGATCTGCTCGTGAGGGCGGCCCGCACGGTAAACCTGGTCAGTAGCCATCGAGTCATAAGCATCGGCGACGGCCAGAATACGGGCTCCCTGGTGCAGTCGTCCGCCGGCTTCACGGGCGGTTCCGGGAGACGGATTGTACTGCCCGTGAGCCTGCACCACGATATCCAGCACCTCCTGGTGCACCCGGGCTGCCTGGAGGACATCCAGGCCCACACTGTGGTGCAGGGCCATCAGCTCGGCTTCATTCGGTGCCAGCTTGCCGGGCTTGAACAGGATGTTATCGGGGACGCCGATCTTACCGATATCATGCAGCAGTGCGGCGACTTCCAGCCGACGGAGCTGTGGTGCATCCCAGCTCAGATACCGGCCGACACCCACCGCCAGCGCCGCCACACGCCGGACATGACGAACCGTGGAGACATCCCGGAAGTGCAGCGCCGAAAGCAGGCAGCGGAGAACGTCCCGGGGAATTGCTCCGGAAAGATCATCCTCAGTTTCGTCGCGGAATGCTGAACCGGAGGAGAGGGAGAGCTGCATCAGCCCCAGCAGCAGGCGGGAGGAATCCACCGGGTGATGCGCGGACACCGGCCCATCCGGCGTGACCGCCTGTTCTGCCAGAAGATGATCCGGTCGAATGGACATGAATGCCTGATCTCGACGTGCCCGGGCCGTGGTTTCTCGAAAACTCCGGCATTTCGGTCTGCAACGTGGCCCCACTGCAGTAACCCCCCCGCTGAATTCCGCCATACGGCAAACGTAGATCAGGGATGAGCGGAGTCAAATGGCCAGACGGGATGTTGCTCGAAGTAAACAGCGTCCGGCACGACTGGAACGACTTGCAGGGAGTTGTGAAGCTTACAAAATTGTCAGGTTCGCCGGGATAACCGGCAGAGATGCTGTAACCACCCCAGATGCAGCCAGACACCGTGTCAGCCCGTCCCCTGCAGATCTGTTTCGTCGTTTTCCGGCAGCTGCCTCACTCTGCAGTTAACGCTCCCGACGCCGAGCCGTTTCGGGAAACTGCGGGGCCGATCACCGGCTTTTCCTCGATTGTTAACAGGGCCGGCTGCCTGTTCTTCCGGGCCGAAAGCAGCTGGAAAAACGGGGCCAATCCGAGTGGGTTTCTACACCGGCGCTCGTGCTCCTGGACGAC
>JAGQPV010000145.1 GCA_020426545.1 Planctomycetaceae bacterium | reverse complement strand
TCGGTGGCCAGCAGCACGGCCGGGGGAGCATCGACCGGCGTGACCTCCGTGCCGATCAGCAGCTTCAGCCCGCATTCCTTTGCCGCCACATGGGCCCGCACCACGCCCGCCAGGGAATTGCGGTCGGTAATGGCCAGAGCATGCAGCCCGAGTTCGGCGGCACGGTGCACCAGCTCATCGGGGTGCGATGCGCCTTCCAGGAAGGAGAAGTTGGTCCGGCAGTGCAGTTCGGCATAGGGAAAAGCAGCCGGCGTGGAGGCGACCGACGTGGAGGCCAGCGGAGTCGAGGCCAGCGGAGTCGAGGCCAGCGGCGACCGCTGGGGCCGGCGTTTGGGTGGTGGAGGATCGGGCATGGGAGCGGTTCACTCGAATTCGCCGTGGAGGAACCAGCTTCCCTGCGTGACGTGACGAAACAGCCAGAACCGCTGGCCGCTGTGCGTTTCCACCCGGTAATAATCCCGGCGGATGGGTCGCTCTCGCCACCAGCCGGTTTCGATGCGTTCCGGTCCCCACCAGCGGCCCACCGTCTGCATGCGGTCGCCGTACCGGAAGCGGATCGGCGGGCCATCGGGCATGAGGGAGGTCACACCGACGGGTTCTGGTTCGGCCGGCAGCCGCAGCGGGCGGGCCGCCGCGGGCCATGTGACCGGTCCTGTGATCGGCAGAGCGAAAGGTGGCTGCTGGATCTGCTGTGTTGGCCGGTTCTGGCGGGAGGGCCTGTGTGCAGTGTGGGAATCGAGAGCCGGCACCCACCGCACGGCGAACTCCGGCTGCGCATCGGGAATCAGCTCCGTCCGCACCACCTGCTGTCTGCCGAGCCGGCTGCTCAGCCGGTCGATCAGGCGGGCGAATTCCTGATCGGTGTGGGAATGCTCGACCGTATCGAACAGCTGGTGCTGCCGCGATTCCAGGGGGGCTGCCGCGGTGATGGTGACATGCAGGCCGGCGACTTCTTCAGTCAGTTCCGTTCGCTCCAGCCGCGTGCGGACCAGTTCCATCAGATGGGCTTCCGACGGACTGGGCCGCAGCGTGCCCACAGTGAGCTGTGTGTTCTGCTGCTCCGCGTGAACCAGGCAGATTTCCAGTTGCTGCACTCCCTGCCGACTGGTCGAGAGCTGGCCGACGGCCTGTTCGACCAGTTGAGTCAGGGCGGCTTCCAGCGCTCCGCGGTCTCCGGTGGAGTACTCGAACTCCAGGCTGACTTCGACCGGTTCCGCCAGCCGGACGGGTTCAATCTGCTCCGGGAGGGCTCCCAGGGCCTGGTCCAGTCGACGGGCGACTTCCGGCCCGAACCGGGATGACAGACTGGCCCGTGGCAGCTGCTGCAGCTGGGCAATCCGGCGGATGGCCAGTTCCTCCAGTTTTCCGGCAGCCGCGGCGGGCAGCCGCAATGCCCGCACCGGCAGGGAACGCAGAACAGCCGCCTGCTGCCCCGGCGGAACGACTGTTTCCCGCGATTCACCAGACCGGGCGATGGCCCAGGCTGCGCCGATGGTATCGGCACAGGCGGTTCCGGCAGTCAGCCCCCACTGCCCCACGGCCCGGTGGAACTCACGGGACAGCTGCTGTTCTCCACCCCACAGATGGGCACAGCCGGTGACATCCAGCAGCAGGCAGTCTTCTCCTTCAGTCCCCACTGCGGGGCTGTACCGCTGGCACCAGCCGGCCAGCCGGTTCAGGGCGGCCCGGTCTTCCTCGGGGTTGTGCTCGCAGAACAGCGGTTCGGCCTGCTGTGTGCGGCTGGTTCCGGTCAGCCCCTGTGCTTCGGCCAGCGGCATGCCGGGGGTGATGCCGCACCGCAGGGCCGCCTGGCAGCAGGCGACAATCCGGTGGCCCTTCCGGGAGGCCTCGGCATACAGAACCGTGGGCCGGTGTTTATGCTCCGGCTGCACGATACGAATCCGCTGCAGGGGCCATTCGGGAAGCCAGACGCACATGACCCGTTGCATCGTCAATTTCCAGTTCCACAGCGCCACCGCTGAGACGTCCGCGACAATGAAGCAGTTCCAGCCGCAGCTGCCGGCTGCTCCATGTGCTGTCTGCGGAGAGGCTGCCTGCCGCTGAAAGAAAAGCTGAAGAAGAGGAGGACATGCTGGCCAGCGGTTCGACCAGCAGCCGGAAATCGGCCCAGGACGGATCCACACGGCATTCACCGGAACGCAGCAGCATGCCGATCCCTCCACCGGTTTCCACCGCCAGCTGCAGTCTGCGGCAGACCTGGCTCCGCAGGTGGTCGAGCCAGCAGACGGTGACAGCCACGGCCGGGCAGCGGAGAGACTGTTCCAGGGCCCACAGAGCGTCCCGTTCTGTCTCCGGGTGAACGATGACCATGCGTTCCAGCAGGGACGTCTGTTCCGGTAGAGAGGGCCGGAACGGTTGGAGCAGGTGCGGCAGGGCCGGAGGATGGAACGACCGGTCGGGATCGACCACAACCAGAGCCCTGTCATTCCTCAGCAGCCGGGCAGCTGCGGTGAAAGCCAGCGTTCCGGCACCGCAGCCGGGGCTGGCACTCAGCCATTCCACCAGTGTTCCCGGGGGAAATCCCCGGTCTGGCAGAAGACCATCCAGCGGGGGGATGCCGGTCGACAGCACGCGATCCGCCGGTGTGGCAGGCTGCGTGGTGCGTTCCAGCCGGCGAATCTGCCGGGCCAGATCCCTGATAGTCTGTGCATTGTCCGGAGAAGGCATGGGGGCAAACAGATAAATGGTTCTTGTTATGATGGTTTGGCCATGTTGACCATGAGTACATACCTTTCCGGTCTGTGTCAATTCCTTTTCTGAATCGAGAAATCGGAAGCTGGAGAGGATGGGTGGCAGGGGCGAGGCAGGGCCGGTCCGTGCGGCATCCGGCTTCGCGCACTCAGACGGGCTGACTACCATTCGCCCCCCTCCTGGAATCAGAAAGGGAACGCATGAGTGAATGGATGAGCGAAGTGCTGCCGTTTTCCGGCACGGTGACGGTTTTTGGTTTCCGCCTGCTGCTGGCCGCTGCGACGGGCCTGCTGCTGCACTGCGGAGCACTGATTGTGCTGCGGCGTTTCGCCCGTCGGCGGCAGCAACCGATTGATGCTGCCCTGCTTCAGCGGCTGCGGGGGCCACTGCTGGTGCTGCTGCCGCTGCTGTGCGTGCAGGTGGTGCTGGCCAGCGGGGAATCGGCGGCCGAACTGCAGCTGCCGCGGCACATCTGCAGTCTGGGAATCATCGCCGGGACGGTCTACCTGCTGCTGAATCTGCTGTCGGTCATCTCCCGGCATCTGAAGACCATGCATGCCGTTGATGTGGAAGACAATTACCACGCCCGGCGAATGCACACTCAGGTGACGGTCCTCCGGCGGTGTGCCACGCTGCTGATTGTGGTGGTGGGTGTTTCTGTCGCCCTGATGACTTTTCCACGGATCCGGCAGCTGGGCGCATCGCTCCTGGCTTCCGCGGGGGTGGTTGGTCTGGTGGCTGGTCTGGCGGCGCGGCCCGTGCTGGAGAACCTGATTGCCGGTCTGCAGATTGCCCTCACCCGACCGATCCAGCTGGACGACGCCGTGGTGATTGACGGCGAGTGGGGCTGGATTGAGGAGATTGCCTCGACGTATGTGGTCCTGCGGATCTGGGATCAGCGAAGGCTGATTGTGCCTTTGTCGAAAATCATTAACGAGCCACTGCAGAACTGGACCCGCCGCACGGCACAGATTCTGGGGACGGTGTTCCTGCACCTGGATTACTCGGTGCCGGTGCAGGCCGTGCGGGAAGAACTGGAGCGGGCAGTCCGGCTGACCGACCGGTGGGATGGCCGCGTCTGCGTCCTGCAGGTGACTGATTTCACGGAGCGCACCGTCGAACTGCGGGCCCTGGTCAGTGCGGCCAGTTCGCCGGCCGCCTGGGACCTGCGGGTATTTGTGCGGGAAAGGCTGCTGGAATTTCTGCAGCGGGAGCACCCTGGTGCCCTGCCCCGGGCCCGGCTGGAAGTTGTCGATCCGGAGGGCGGTCATCCGGCGGTGCGCAGCGACGAAGTTCAGCCGCCGCTGCGGCGCTCGGCATAGGGCCTCCGGCATCAGCAGGAAAGCGGCTTTCCGGGCCGGGGCGGCCTGATATCAGAAGCGTCTGTTTCCGCCGGTTTGCGCTGTCTGATCGATGGCCTGGTCTGCGGGGGGACGCAGGGTGTTATTCTTCGTAGATCGATGGGAGCTGCAGACCAGCCATTCGTAAATAAACCGAGAGAATTCCACGATGATGGGCGGAATGACTGAAAACCCATTTTCGGAGGCAATCGTCTTTGTTCATTGTGAACAGTGCCTGTCCCCCCATCTTCAGTGACCACGATTCTTTCATCACGGAATCGGGGACACCCTGAAGAGCATCCATCGCGAGGTTGCTGTTCGTGTCAAACAGGTCCAGCAGCTGGCTCACCTGTGTGATGGCTGGCGGGGCGTAAGGCTCCGCCCCGACGGGCGCGATATCCCATTCGCTCTGCCCCACAATGCCGGGAACCCAGCCGATAATCTCCACGAGATGATTTGCATTCCAGACGACCGTATGCAGGTCGTCCGCGGGCTTCCAGTCCAGTTTGTCCTCGGGAATTCTTGCCAGCAGGCGGCGTGTCATCGCCATTTCACCGGGGAGTTCCAGGATCATCGATTCAGAGATCAGCATGCTGCGGTTCCTGGATTGAGTTTCTGGTAATTCGGTGTATGGCGGGCCAGCAGCCATGAACAGCGGACCGGGTGTGGACGCTGATGAGCGGAGCGAATGCGCAAGGGCTCCCGGCTCCGGTTTATTCGTGTATTCTGCCGCTATGTATGCTGCACAGCCACTTTGCCCATCCTGCGGATCATCGTGTCAACGGTGTTGACGCTTGATGCGGCGATCTTCACCAGCACATGGCCGTCGCGGGCTACGGGTTGTTCAACGTCGCCCACTTTAAAGACCGCGTTCTCACCATAGGCGTGGATGAGCATCGCTTTCATGTGTTCCGTGCTTTCTGCTGCCGCCCTGGTGATTTCCCTCTCAATCGTTCGCGTTGAGGGTATCCGCAGAGAAATTGCCCGTTAAATTCTTTCCCGGAATGGAGATGCGCCGATTGTTCCCATGGGAACCCGTCTGAACCGTGACTGCGTGGCGGGCGGTGGGGATCAATTGCCTCGATCGGCCACCGGGTTCTGTCCATCCTGGCCAGCAGGCCGAAGCGTTGCTCCACGGGACTCTGGAGAGACGAGCTTCGTCGGTGGATTGTGCCGCTGCCGGCTGTCGGCATCAGGCGGTGGCCTGATGCGGGGACTGTTTCCGGTGCCGGCGGCTGTTTACTATTTACTATGCGGGTACTGCTTACTGAGCCGGCCACTGCACCACTTCGCTGCCGCTGATGGTCGACAGACTCTGATAAACTGTCTGATTGATAGAGTCTGACACGAAATGTGTGGAACCATCGGCGAACAGGAAGTGCGCTCCGCCAGTGTGGTCGCTGCGGAAACCGGACGTCGAATGCGTACCGCCGCTGGCGCTGCTGCGGCAGTCATCGAGAGCCGTCAGGTCGGCCATGGTGTCGGTCACCGGCCGCTTGTTAAGCCTCTCGACTGTTGAACCCCAGTTTGACGACACGATGATGCCCAGATTAAACAGATCGGTATTCGAGACCGGCCCCAGAATCCAGGGATTGCTGGCAGCGACGGGCCCGTCTGAACCCTCGAAGACCTCTGTGCAGCCGCTGCCGTGACACAGAGGCCAGCCGGAGCCACCCGCCGCTTCTCCCATGGCCATGGTACTGCTGGACCCGTCCGTCACATCACGCAGCCGGGCTCCATAATTTGGAGCGAAGACCCCGCAGCCGGGCAGCTTCTGCCCCTGGAACAGCGCCGAACACCAGGCGTCGGCCGCACCACGACTGTAGACGTAGTCGGTCGCGGCGAACCGGGTGCCAATGGGCACTCCCAGAATCGCCAGCTGCGAAATCTCGAAGGGGTTGGTTTTCGAATTGGACGGGCAGAGGAAGAGCGGGATCACCTGCGATGCCACGTTCGGAGACTGACTGTGCCACTCGGCTTCCATGTTATACAGGTCGGACAGGGCGGACTGCTCGAACCAGGACAGAAGCATCGCATTGGCATTCGCATAGACCTGCAGACCATCCGCGGAGGAACTCACCCCCGGTGGGAATGTGGAATGACTGTCGTGATAACTGTGCAGGGCGAGGCCGAACTGCTTCAGGTTGTTGCGACATTGTGTCCGCCGGGCGGCTTCGCGTGCCTGCTGCACGGCTGGCAGCAACAGGGCCACCAGAATGGCAATAATGGCGATTACCACCAGCAGCTCGATGAGACTGAAGCCGGCGATGTGGCTTCGGCCCGACCTGCCGGTCAGAACTCCGCTGACGGATTTGTCAGTGCGTATTTCCTTCTGGAACCAGCCCTGCACGGAGATTTACCTCAAGTTCTATCGGAGCACCTGACCGGCACGGAGTGAATGAAGAGTTGACGAAGCGGATGAAGTGGGTGGTGTCTGGCTTTCCTCTGATCCCGCCGCGGGCCTGCCGACTGATCCAGCCGCGTTTCCTGTGGCCGTCGTGTCGCCCGGAAGTATCGCCAGGCTGCCGCCAGTGCAGCTGTTCGGCCGTTTCGTGAAGCCCCGTCGTCGTTGCTCTATCGGATGGCATCCTGGCCGCACTTCCGGACAGCCTGGCTGTTGTGTTTTCGATATTTTCTCGATTGAACTGTGCAGACCCAGGCTGGTCAGGCAGGAAAAACCCGCCGAACACGGCCGAAAGCTCACTCTGCGAAGCCCGGCATCAGCATGGCTGTGAAGCGACTGGTATTCTTAATTCCCAGTTCGCTGCAGACGGCTTCCGCTTCGGCGGCCAGCTGATCTCCGCGTTCTCCGCCCGGTAACCGGCCCTGAACCCGCTGCGTAGACCTGCATGTGCAGGCGGTCGCAGAGAGTCGCCACCGCCTCAAGACTGGTCATCGCGGCAGCGCTGTCGCCGGTCGCCTGCTGTTCAGTCCGAAGGTCTGTCGTATTCTGCCTCTGTCTGTCGCTCCAACTACATGGGGGCAATGCGTCTGGAACCGACGTCGGTCGTCAGCAGCACGTGCGCGTCGAAGCTTTGACGGATCAGTTCGTCGCGGAGACTTCGCGAGTGGCTGTCGTCCCACAGATTCTCGTGCTCCCACGGGTCGCGTTCCAGGTCATACAGCTCGCCGATGTTGTGCCCGTGGTACACGATCAGCTTGTGCCGCCGGGTACGGTGCATGGTGGCGAACGCGCCGTGACCGCCGGTGAAGTGCGGGTCGAGCGCGTCGAAGTATTCGCTCCGCACGTACTCCCGGTGGTCGGCCGGTGAGGCGCTGCCCTCGAGAATCGGCCGCAACGTCCGTCCCTGCAGGTAGCCGGGGATCTCGACGCCCGCCAGGTCGAGGATCGTGGCTGTCTTGTCCAGCAGTTCGACCAGTGCGGGGGACGGCAGGTTCTCTGCAAAATGTCCAGGCCAGGCGAAGATCAGCGGTACCCGCACCAGCCCTTCGTAGAACCGGCAGCCCTTTTCCAGCAGCCCGTGGTCGCCCAGTGATTCGCCGTGGTCGCTGGTGAAGATAATCACCGTATTCTCCCGCTGGCCGGATTCGTCCAGCGCTGTCAGAACTCGTGCGAACTGGTGGTCGATCTGCGCGATCATCGCATAGTAGGCCGCCTGAATCTCCTTCGCATTCCGTTCCTCCGGACGCAGGACTTCTCCCTGAAAGTCCACGTCTGCCAGCTTCGCCTGCTGTGCCAGATCGCTCTCGCGGAAGTGCGGACCGGGCAGGCTTGCCGGGTCGAACCGCTCGCGCCAGGCCCGCGGAGGAATGAATGGCGGGTGCGGGTCGTAGATGTTGACGCTCAGCAGCCACGGCTGTGAGTGCGGCCGGCGAATGAAGTCGATCGACATTTCCGACGCCCAGGTGGTCTGGTGCAGTTCCGTCGGCACGCGGTCGGCGCTGTTCCGCAGAGCATCGAGGTCACCGCCCCGCTCGCGAACCCATTCGGCGTAGTCATGCCCGCTGGGCCAGTCGTCCCGCGGAGCGTGGCTGAACTTCCAGTACGTGTAGCCATCGTCGATCCGCGGTTCGGTGCGGCGTCCCGCGCTCTGCAGATGAAACTTTCCCACCAGTCCGCACTCGTATCCGGCGTCGGCCAGCAGCCTGGTGATCACCGGCGGATACGGGGGGAAGCTCTCGTTGCCGTTGCGGGTGTTGTGCAGTCGGCTGGCGTACATTCCCGTAAGGAAGCTGGAACGGCTCGGCGTGCAGATCGGACTCTGACAGTAGGCATGAGTGAAGGCAACGCCTTCGCTCACCAGCCGATCAACAGTCGGTGTCTGCACGTGCGGATTGCCCAGAGCGCCGATCGTGTCGAACCGCTGCTGGTCGGTGCAGTACCACAGAATATTCGGTCGCGATGCCATGCTGCCTCCCATGCCGCAGCCGGTGCGGAGGTCGCTCAGTGCCGATCACCTGCTCGAAGCCTGTCGGTTTCAGGCAGTCAGCCGGTCCGGGTGTAGTCAGTGAACACTTCAGAACTTATCATGTTCTGTCAGTGTATTGTTCTGTGCTGCCGCAGGTTCTGCAGTTCTCGTCGTGTCAGCCTTGTCAGAACAGAATTCCGCCCCTCTGCGGGCGTTTGCGCCCCTTGCCGCGACTCTGCTGCTGAGCGGCAGCGTGCGGACAGACGACTATACCTTGTTTGAGAAGAAGATTCGTCCAGCTGCACGCGACTGAAATCAGAAGACAGCCATATGATGAATCGGCGTGAAGCGTTACACGGTCTGTCGGCGGGACTGGCGTTCGCCGGAATCAGTTCCACCGGTCTGGTGCGTTCCGCTGATGATGCGGTTCTGGTCGGGGTAGTCGGTTGCGGCAGACGGGGACGGGTTCATGCGCGGCTGCTCGCCGGACGGAAGGATGCCCGGGTGTCTTACGTCTGCGATCCCGATCGGACTCGGGCGGAGCAGACAGCTCTGGAAGTCGAGCGGATCTGTGGCAAAAAGCCTGTCGCCGTGCAGGATTTGCGGCGGATTCTCGATGATTCGACCGTGGATGCGGTCGTGATTGCGGCGCCGGATCACTGGCATGCTCCCGCGACTGTACTCGCGTGCGATGCGGGCAGGCATGTCTATGTCGAGAGCCCGTGTTCGCACAACGTGCGCGAAGGCCGCCTGATGGTCGAAGCCGCTCGCCGGCACGGGCGGGTTGTCCAGACGGGCACTCAGGCGCGGAACTCAAACCACATCTGTCGAGCAATGCAGCTGCTGCGGGAAGGCGCGATCGGTGATGTGCTGGTGGCGAAGGCCTGGAACAGTCAGCGGCGGTTGAACATCGGACAGGGACGGCCCGCAAGACCTCCCGTCCCGCTGGATTACGACCTGTGGCTTGGCCCCGCACCGTACGAGCCGTACCACGCAAACCGTCTGCATGGCAACTGGCGGTGGAGGTTTGCCTGGGGCACCGGCGTTCCGGGCCATCACGGTGCCCACCAGCTCGACCTTGCCCGATGGGGACTGGGAGTCGATGAACAGCATCCGGAATCAGTGACGGCCCGTTGCGCGACACTGTTCAGCGAAGATGATCATGAGTTTCCGGACACCCGGCAGCTGACGCTGGATTATGCACCGGCGGGAAGGAACGGTCGACGCCGGCAGCTGATCTTCGAGTCGCGGATCTCACCCCTCTGCGGCAGGGAAGGTTACGAGAACGGGAATGCGTTCTACGGGACGAAAGGCTTCCTGCTGATCGGCCGGAATGACAGCTTCAAACTGTATGGTGAGCGCGACCGGCTGATGGAAGAGGCCCCCGCCGACGGGACGAGGACCGGGAACACGCTGCTGCACCATGCCGACTTTCTGGACTGCATTCGCAGTGGCAGGCGGCCTCAGGCGGATATCGAAATCGGAGCCCGCAGCGCAGCGGCATGCCATCTGGGAAACATCGCCTCGCGTTTGAATCGAACGCTGTTCTTTGACGGCACCACCGAACAGATCCTCGGCGACAGCGAGGCGAACGAACTGCTGACGCGCAGCTATCGTGAAGGACACTGGGCGAGCCTGGCATGACATGCGGTTCGAACCTCAGCAGTGCGAGTCAGCCGGGCCGAGACGCCGACAGCAGTGGCTTCGAACCAGGTTCTGCAGCTTTCCACCGTCGCCCCGGCGGTTTCGTATTTGTAATCAGACCAGAGATCATTGAACCGCCGATAAGGGTGAAGCACCATGAGTGGAAAACTGCTGAAGCAGAAACTGAAGGCCGGCGAAACGGTTCATGGTACGATGTTTGCGCATGCTCTCGATCCGGCAATCGTCGGGTGGCTGCCGGACGGCATGCTGGATTTTGTCATCGTCACTCCGGAGCACACAGCCTACGACCTGGCAGAGTTCCTGCCGGTGCGGCATGCTCTCGAGGCGAAAGGCATTGCCTGTCTGGCCCGGACTCACGGACGGGACCCGGCCGACATTGCCAGAGTCTGCGATACCTTTGACGGTGTGGTTGTGCCGTATGTGGAGGACTTCGAAGAAGCGAAACATCTGGCGGCAGCGGCAGTTTATCGCCCGTTGAAAGGGAAGATTCTGGAACGCGTGCTGGCAACCGGCGAGTGGCCGAGTGAGAAGACCCGGGATTACATTGCACAGAAGAATGCCGATACCGTCTTCATCCCGATGATTGAATCTGTCCCGGCTGTCGAGAACCTTGACGGGATCTGTTCCATTCCGGGAGTCGATGCCGTCTTCATCGGCCCTGGTGATCTGACCGCGAATATGGGCATCCCCCGGGAATACGACAACCCGGAACTCGTGGCGATGATCCAGAAAATCATTCAGACCGCGGCCCGGCACAAAGTCGCTGCCGGCAGCTGGTTCGGCACAACGGAGCAGGCACTCCGCACAATCCGCGACGGTGCCAGGCTTGTCGTCTACGGAAACGACGGCCTGCTGATGCAGCAGGCAATGAACAACATCTTTCCGGAGCTGAAAAGGGGATAGTAGCCCGCGAACTGCACGAGTTCCGGGATCGGCTGTGAGCGTTCCTCGATCAGGAAGGCTGGGAGCCGACGAACTGTACTGCCGAGCGATCTCTGCGGCATGCCGTGATCTGGCGGA
>JAGQPV010000144.1 GCA_020426545.1 Planctomycetaceae bacterium | reverse complement strand
GAGGGATTCGATACAGACGGCTCCGAACTGGGGGGAGCTGCTGCTCTGGTTTCCTGTTCGTCGGTCCCGGCCACCATTCGCACGTGGCCGGGCGGGACGTACTGAATGTCGTCCTGCAGATAGAACGGCGATGGCTGAGTCTGGCCGGTGTTGTTCAGTGCAGCGGACGCAGCAGCGGCAGCGGAACTCAGCAACTCCGGCAGGCCGAAAGCAGGTCCCCGCGGTTGAACTCCGGCAGGGACAGCCCCCGGGTCGGTCGGGAAGCGGGGACCGCCAGACTGCGGCTCGTCGAGCTGAGAGAAATTCCGGGTCACCGGCAGGCTGGCAAACGGTTCCGGCAGCCGAATCCAGCTGTTTTCCGGCGTTGCGATGTCTGACGGGCTTTCTTCGAGTGAACCGCGACCCGGGTTGCCATACAGATTCAGGATGGAATCGCCCGCCAGGCTGTCGTGCGGGTTGAGCAGGATCCAGCCTTGAGGAAGCTCGATGCCGGTCTCCGGCGGTCTGGTCGTCTGCTGAGCGGTGGAAAAGGTTTCCGCCATCTCAGGTTCCGTGGCTTCGGAAATCAGGCGGATCGATGGCGGTGGTTCCGGCGCGGGAATGGTTTGCGGCAGAAAAGCGGCATCCATGGGCGGCAACAGTGCCGGCGCGGTCACCCGTTCCTGTTCCGATCCCGAATCCGCAGGCAGTATGACGGGTTCCTCCACCGGGAAGGATGCCTCGGCGAGGATGCTTCCGGCGGGTGGAGTTGCCGAGTCGGCGGTGGATTCGTGATTGATCAGCGTACGCAGTGAAAACGCACCTGCCCCGGTCAGGGCAATCAGAACCAGTACCACCAGGCCTTCCTGGAATGCCGCGATCAGTCGTCGCATCTCCGCCTCCCTGCGGTTGTGTTCCGGGTGCTGTGTGCCCGGAGAAAATCAGACTGCCAGCCGCTGTGCGAGCCGGAATCGGCGGCGAAATCCATGCGGACTGACGGCAGTCGCCGCGCCTGTCGGAATCTCCGAAACGGGCGCAGCATGAGATCTGCAGCGGCGGAACGGTACCGGAATCAGCAGCATGCGGCAAGATCGTTCGCCGGGCGGGTGGCTGCTTTCCCTCTGCCGGAGAACGCGGGCCTCGCACCGCTGCGTAAACGATTACCGTACAGCAGGTTAAGGAGCCGGGAACAGTTCGCCCGGCTGGGCGGATACCTGCTGAATGTGACTGTCGGCAGGGGGTGTCCCCGCAGCCGGAGACTCGGGGGCGGCCTCCGGAGCCTCATCGGGCGAAGAGTGGAGGGCGGCTTCGATTTCTTCCCGGCGGCCGAGGCAGAACGCGGCGGCAATCACACCGATCACAATCGTCACCACCCGATAGGCCAGGCCTGTCAGAAAGCCATCGCCCTCGACCGCACCACTGATGCGGTAGAAATACTCCAGGGCACCTTCGAGAGCACCAATGCCGCCCGGCAGCAGGGGAATCAGCCCGGCCAACTGGGCCGGCGGGAGAAACACGAGGTGCTCCAGATAACCCGGAACTACTCCATCGCCGGCGATGCGATCGCCGGCGATCGCACGGCCGCAGCAGTAGAAGGCGGTCATCATCAGCATGTGGCTGACCAGACTCAGCAGCACAGCGGAGACCGGAACTTTCGGACGCGACTGATACAGAGCGGCCGAGGCGGAAAATTCCGCTGCCAGGTGCCCGACAATCGGCAACCGGGAGACAGTCTCCGTGATCCAGCGGGCTGTTCCCGCCCGGGGCAGCAGCAGAATTCCCAGGCCCAGGGTTCCCGCCACAGCCCCCGTGGTGAACACGACCCGCACCGTTTCAAATACCGGGGCGGTCATCTCGTGCCGCATCAGCCAGGAGACCACTGCGCCGAGGATCATCAGGGCGATCAGGCCGATGAGGCGGTCCAACAGGACGGTGGCAGCTGCCACAGCCCGCCGCAGAGGCTGCCGGCGGGCGATCATCAGCGCCTTGACGAGATCCCCCCCCACGGCACCGGGTCCGATGTAATTGAACAGATAACCCAGAAACCCGATGCGGATGGCCTCACCCAGGCGAAAGGGGAAGTCCAGCGCCCATACCAGCAGGAACCACCGCACATGCGTAAGCAGGATGGAAGCCACCGTCAGCAGCACCGCGGCCGAGGCAAAACGCCAGTCGACTGAACGGGTGCGGAGGTTGAGGAAGGCTTCGCGATTGAAAGCGAACACGGCTCCCAGCACCAGCAGCCCCAGTGGCCACCGCACCGCAGCCGGGTGTTCACGCAGCCAGGTGGTGCAGCGCCGCAGAAGATTCACAACGGTATCCGTTCTGGCGGGCAAATCGCTCTCGGACAGGCTGAGGGCTGAAGACCTGGACAACAGAGCGACAACCGGACTGGCAGGAACAGCGGAAAATAATGAGTCTGGAAGTCTGCTGCAACGCCTTCCCCCTGTCGGGCAGAGGAAGGAAAGCTTCCGCAGTGCTCACGGCACCACAGCACCCGCCTGCACGGACTGCACACCTGCCCCGTCAGCAGTCCCAGCCGGGCGAGTAAACCAAGGCCACACACTTCACATTCGACCAGTAGCCCGACTTCCCGACCGCTGGCCGGCGACTACTGGAACAGATTGGCAACTGCTGATATCATCAGGTAGACCGCTGTCCGGCCCGGTATTCTGTCCGTGGGCAGAGGTCTTCTTTGTATTACGGTGCTGCGGCAACGAACTGCGGGAAGCGCCCCCGCCAGTGGAGAAGGCAGGCCATGCTCACCATTTCAGACAGTACGCGTACTGGTCGCCGGAACTTCCTGCGCGTCGGCAGCCTCGGCCTCGCCGGGATGAGCCTGCCGGGACTGCTGTCGGCCTCGCGGGCCGCAGGCGCGGAAAGTGGTGTGCTGCGGGATCATTCCGTGGTCTTCGTGTTTCTGCATGGCGGCCCCAGCCAGATGGAAACCTTCGACCCGAAGATGACAGCCCCTTCGGAAATCCGCAGTGCCACCGGCGAGGTAAAGACCACGATTCCCGGTGTCACATTCGGCGGCACGTTTGAGAAGCTGGCGCAGCGGGCCGACCGCCTGTCGATTGTGCGGTCGTTCACCACGGGCGACAGCCGGCACGATATCAAGCCCATCGTCTGCGAAGACACGTTCAATGCCAACCTCGGCACGGTGTACTCCCGCGTGGCTGGTGTGAACCGCTCCGACAACGGCATGCCCACCAACGCTCTGCTGTTTCCCCGTTCGGTCGATCCGAAACGTCAGCCGGAAACTAAGAGCTTTGGCCGGTTCGATTCCACCGGTGCGCTGGGCAGTGCTTTTGCACCGTTCATTCCCGGCGGCGGGGGCGATCTGCAGCAGGATATGCAGCTCAACCTGCCCATGAACCGCCTCGCCGACCGTCGCACGCTGCTGAATGAACTGGACCGCCTGAAGTTTGCTCTCGAGTCGAGCGTCGGTTCCTCCGGGCTGGATCATCTGCGGGAGCAGGCTTTCAGCACGATTCTGGGTGGTGTGGCCAAAGCGTTCGATCTGTCGAACGAAGCCCCCGAAACCATTGCGAAGTATGACACCGCTCCGCTGATGCGGCCCCAGGATATCGATAAGAAGTGGAAGAACTACAACAACTATGTCGATAACGGGATGACATTAGGCCGGCAGATGCTGCTGGCCCGCCGGCTGTGCGAGGCCGGTTGCGGCTTCGTCACCGTCACCACGAACTTCGTGTGGGACATGCACGCTGACGTCAACAACGCCGGGGTGGTGGAAGGCATGCGTTACATGGGCCTGCCACTGGACCATGCCCTGTCGGCCTTCCTCGATGATGTGCACGAGCGGGGCCTCGACCGCAAAATCCTGCTGGTGGTGTGCGGTGAGATGGGCCGTACTCCGCGGATCAACGCCCGTGGTGGTCGCGATCACTGGGGCGGCCTGGCCCCGCTGCTGCTGGCTGGCGGCGGCCTGCCGATGGGCCAGGTGATCGGCCAGTCCACCCGCGACCTGGCCAGCCCGCTGTCGGAACCGGTGACGAAGCGGCACCTGATCGCCACGATTCTGCACCGCCTGTTCGACGTGGGCGTGCTGCGGGTCACCCGTGGCGTGCCGCGGAACATCGTGCAGGCCCTGGAATCCTGGGACACGATCCCCGGCCTGGGATGACCTGTCGCAAGACGAGTCGGGTGGCACTGGCAGCTGACCTGCCAGAGTGTTTCCGGGTCGTGATTAACCGGTCAGCCGCAGGAATTCGGGTAGGGCCGGCTGTGCCGGCCATCTATGTCAGAGACGATGATTTACCGCGAAGGTCGCGGACGAGCGCAGAGCAGAACCCGCTCCTTTTCTCCGCGTTTCGCTGTGTACTTTGCGGTCAGCATCTTCTGTGGTGAAGCTGGCCGGCACAGCCGGCCCTACGGAAGTAATGACACGCGATCACGAGAGCCGCAGGCGCTGCCGGACCAGTCAGCAGTTTCACACCGGAATGGCATGTTTCTGGTTGCTGAAAGCTGTGACCCTCCCTTAATCCCTCCCTGGCACGGAGGGAAGTGCAGAGAAGAAGAGCATCAGGCCGGGGCATAACGAAAACAGCCCCCAGGCTTTGTAGGGCCTGCGGGCTGCGAGTTGCTGCTGTGCGGATTCCGGCTCCTGGACCAGTTCCACGCAGACAGCGAACTTTCGGTTGTGCTGTCTGATCGCCGCCGCGAGTTGTCGCGGCGGCGCGGACCTTCAGTCAGGATCTGCGGAGAGACTCAGGCGAATTCCGGGCGACGGCGGCCCAGCTGGTCCTTCAGCCGCGAGACGATGCTGGAGTGCATCTGGCTCACGCGGGACTCGGACAGTCCCAGCGTGTTGCCGATCTCTTTCATCGTCAGTTCTTCGTAATAATACAGAATCACGATCAGCCGCTCGTTGCGGTTCAGCCCGCGGGTCACGAGCTTCATCAGATCGCGTTTCTGAATGCCTTCGGTCGGGTCTTCCCCTTTGCCGTCTTCGAGAACATCAATCTCGCGGACGTCTTTGTAGCTGTCGGTCTCGTACCACTTCTTATTGAGGCTGACGAGATTAACGGCGCTGGCTTCCGACCGCAGCTTCTCGAATTCCTCGACCGTCAGCTGCATCTTCTCGGCCAGCTCGACCTCTGTGGGCGGGCGGCCCAGGCGGGCTTCGACTTCCTTGCGGGCACTTTCCAGCTTGCTGGCTTTGCTCCGCACGAGCCGGGGCACCCAGTCCATGGTCCGCAGTTCGTCGAGCATGGCTCCGCGGATCCGCGGGACACAGTACGTCTCGAACTTGACGCCCCGTTCCAGGTCGAACGCATCGATGGCGTCCATCAGGCCGAAGACTCCGGCCGAAATCAGATCGTTCAGATCCACGCCTTCGGGCAGCTTGGCCCACACGCGTTCCGCATTGTAGCGCACCAGGGGGAGATACCGCTCAATCAGCAGATTGCGCAGTCTCTGGTTGGTCTGATCTTTCTTATACTCAAGCCAGGTTTCGAGGACATCCTCGCTGACCTTGATCGTCATATGACCCTCCGTGGCCGGATGATTTCCTGGGGATTCGGAAGACGGTGCTGCCGGGCAGAAACCAGTCGAGCGACCGTTCGCGGCCGTCCGGGGCCTGTCTGCGGGCATCTGCTCTGCGACCAATGTTCGAATCTCCGTTCAGGATCGATAAACCGATGTGATGATGTGTTGAACAGACTCGAGAGGCCGTCCGGAAACAGAACCGGGGAGTGGAAGTTCTGTCGTGTCAGTCCGGGGTGGCACTCGGTCCGGCAGGTTGTCTTTTGTGTTGTCAGCTGCCGGTCGGGACGCTTGCTCGAAGTCGTTCCGGGCCGCCTCTTCCGCAATGCGGCGGCCCAGCTCTCCAAAAATCAGACCGATCCCATAGAACGCCAGGGCTGCCACCAGGGCGGCCTGCAGTGTGCCGGAGAAGTCCCGGCCCGGCCCAAATGGCGGGATGTTTCTTATGAGGACTGTCGCAAAGGCCGTCAGCGACAGTCGTGTGGCGTACTGTTTCGTCACCGCTGCAGTCCGATCGAATCAGTAACGACGGATAACCAGGCCCCGGATCGCGCAGTCGCGAGCGGGCGGTCGGTGTCACCGGAGGATCTATCGGCTGCTGAGGCCGGGCGATCCAGTATTTCCGGTACGATCGTTCGAGCTGCTGCATCTGACGTACTCTGTCAATGCTGTGCTTCCGTGTGCAGACTGCGAAACTGCCCTGCTCAGCACATTCCCCCGATGCTGCCGAACCGTTCTGTTCCAGGCGAAATCTGCTGGAACCGGACGAGACGAACAGCGGGAGAATCAGCTGGCACGGCCGCTGAGAATGCGGCGTGAGGCAGCCTGCAGACAGGCGGAAGAAAGCGAAGGAGATGTGAGAGTTGAGACGGAAGTGAGAGGAGAGAAGGCAGGATGAGAGACGGGCAGCCGGATGAGAAATCAGGCTGAAGCGAGACATGAAATGAAGTGACGTGACGTATCTGACCGGTGAGGCCGGTCGGATGGTGCCGCTGCGGCTGTCGGAGTGAGAGACGACAACAGCAGGCTGGCCAGGGTTGAATCAGGATGCGGGTTCAGGAGGGGAAGGAAATCGGCAGGCTGAGACGGAAAGGGAGTTTCAGCTGGTGACTGCTGTCAGCCCGGCAGGTGAGAGCTGCCTGGTTTCCAGCAGACGGGAGAAGTAAGGAGTGCGGCGACGGGCTATGGCCGGTTCGCCGTGCAGTTCCTCTGCCAGCTGCCGGATGGCGGCGGCAAAGGGAGAGTCCGGCGTCTCCAGCTGGACAGCCCGTTGAGAGAAGACGGAGCGGCTGACGGCTGGATCGTGCGGAAGAGAACAGGTCTGGTCAATGCCGCAGTGCAGAAACAGGCGGCTGGTCTGCTGCAGGCGTTCGGCAATCCGGCTGGCCTGCTCCGGCGATTCGGCCTGATTGACCAGCACCCGCAGTTCGACCGCATCGGTACCGGACAGTGATTTCAAAGCGGCATAGGCATTGGCGATGGCGGTGGGTTCGGGCGTGGCCAGGACGAGGGCGATATCGGCCGCACTGACAAACCGGCGGATGCTCTGATGGATGCCGGTGCCCGTGTCGAGAATCAGCCAGTCGTGGGACTGCTCCAGTTCGGTCAGTTGAGTCAGCAGGTCCCGCTGTGCTTCGGGAGTGCAGTCGGCCATGTTGCTCAGGCCGCTGGCTCCCGGCACGATGTCGACACCGGCGGGGCCGGTCAGCACCACCTGCTGCAGCCGGCGGGCGCCCGTCATCACATGGGACAGATTCCAGTATCCGTTGAGGCCGCACAACAGGTCGATGTTGCCCAGGCCGAGGTTGGCATCCAGCAGGCAGACCCGCTGCTGCATTTCCGCCAGGGCGATGGCCAGGTTCAGGGCGACAAGACTTTTGCCGACGCCCCCTTTGCCACTGGTGACGGCAATCGTCCGCACGCCGCGTCCGCCGGGTTTCAGCCCGGGCGAACCCGCCGGAGACAGGCAGGATGGCTGTGCAGGAGAGGAACGCCGTTCCATCATTCCCCGCAGTACAGTGGCCTGGTCGGTCATGGGTGATTGTTCTCTGGTCAGGACGATGTCCGGCCGCGTTCACAGGGGTGGAACTGCCGGCGGGGTGTGTGAAGTGAGGTATCTGGCGGGATGTAATTGAGGGTGTGTCTCAGGCAGCCGCGTCAGCAGTTCAGCCGACGGGCAGGCGGTCTTCATTGAGGATCAGCCGGGCCAGCCGGGTGTTGCCGGCGGGTTCAATATCGTCGGGCACGCCCTGACCAGTGGTGAGATAACTGACAGGCAGGCCGGTCTGTGAGGCGATGGACAGCAGCGGGCCCATGCCGGTGGCTTCATCCAGTTTTGTCAGAATCAGCCGGGAGGGGCTGGCGGAGGCGAATTTTTCCACACTGGTTTTGAGCGACCGCAGGCCGGAGGACATGCTGAGCACGAGGTGGACTTCATCGACGCGGGCGGCGGCCAGCAGGCTGCGGAGTTCTTCAATCTGCAGGTCATCGCGGGGGCTGCGGCCCGCGGTATCGATCAGTATCAGATCGAGGCCGGCCAGCTCGTCGAGGGCCTGCTGCATTTCATGCGGACCGGCGACCACCTTCATGGGCAGGTCAATGATTTCGGCATAGGTTCGCAACTGCTCGACAGCGGCAATCCGGTAGGTATCGACCGTGACCAGCCCGATACGGACTTCGTCCCGCAGGCGGAAATTTGCGGCCAGCTTGGCAATGGTGGTGGTCTTGCCGACTCCCGTGGCTCCCACGAGGGCGACGACTTTCTGCCGGCCGGGGGTGACTTCAATCGGGCCGCTGCACTGCAGCCGGGCTTCCACCAGTGCGGTAAGCATGGTGCGGGCGCGGGCCGTATCCTGCAGCTCGGTCCGGCTGCACGTTTCGGACAGCTGTGTCATCAGGTGACGGGCCAGTTCGTGGTCCATCTCGGCATCAATCAGTTCGGTGTAGAGATGGAACAGTTCGGGAGGGACTTCGTCGCGGGTGGGAATTCCGGAGCGGCCCATTTCCTCCAGCATGCGTTCGATGCGTGCCAGCTTGCGGGCCAGCTGCTCGGAGCCGGGTGCGGCTGCGGGTGTGGTGACTGCGGGCGCGGCCGGTGATGCGGCGGACGGGCGATGCGCGGGAGCTGTGCGGTGAGGTGCGGCGGGCTGCGGGGCAGGTGCGGGGAATTCGTAAGTCGAATCGGCCGGCCATTCCTGAGCATGACGGCGAACGGTTTCTCCGAAGGTTTCTTCGGCGGCGGGCTGACTGGTCTGAAAGCGGGAAAACCGGGAGAAATCGGCGATCACGCCGTCATCGGTGTCTGTGTGCTGTGCGGCCGCCATCCGGCCCGCGGTGGAGGTTCGGCCGGAGGTGGAAGCGGCAGCCTGTTGCCGGGCAGCGGGCGTGTGTCGGGTGCTGTTTCTGCTGGAACTGCTGCTGACAGCCGGCGTGGAAATGTTGACTTCGAGGCTGGCGGTGATTTCCACTTCGGAACTCTTTCGCCGCCAGGGAAGCAGCGACTGCCGCCCGCTGATCTGCCGGGTATGCAGAATGACCGCGTCCGATCCCAGCTCGCTGCGCACGAGATCGAGGGCCTGCTGCATACTGGCTGCGCGATACGTCCTGACGTCGCTCATACGGTCTCGTGTCCTTCACCGGCTCTGTGCTGTTCGGCCTGCTGCCGAACGGGCCATCATTCAGGAATTGTGCTGTCGACTGGTTCGCCGTGTGTTCTGAGTCGGGTGTGCGTGCCGTGAGTGGTGTGCTGCGTGTTCTGTGGAGTGTCTGCTCAGCGGGCGGCTCCGGCCATGGCGGCCAGTTCCTGCAGGGATTCGGGGCCAATCTGCCCCATGGTTTCGACTTCGGTGTCCCGGGTGATTTCCGAAAGGTTCAGCACGGAGAGCCGCGGAAGGGCCACCGCTGTAATGTGTCGCAGACCGGCCCGCACCTGCGGGTTGCTGCAGACCACAATCTGCGGGAAACCGGCGGCATCCAGCCGGGTGACCTGCTGCTTCACAGCGGCGGTAACGGCTTCAGCAATCTGAGGGGACAGGCGGACGATCAGCCCGCGTTCGCCGTAATCGCAGCCACCGGCCAGAACTTCTTCCACAGCGGGATCGATGGTGATGACCCGCATGACCTGGTTGTCGTCCCGCAGCTGCTGGCAGATGTTTCGTGACAGGGAGTGCCGTACGTATTCCGTCAGAATGCCTGGCTCCTGCAGTCGGTCGGCATAGGTGCCCAGTGTTTCCAGGATGGTTTCCAGATGCCGCACCGGCACCTGTTCCCGCAGCAGATTGACCAGCACCTGGTGCAGCAGTCCGGGACGGACGACATCGGGCACGAGTTCTTCCACGAGGCGGGGTGCCCGTTCCTTGAGGTGAACGATCAGCTCGTGAACCTGCTCGCGGGTGAGCAGTTCGCCGGCGTGGGTCTGGATGACTTCGCTGAGATGAGTGGTGATGACCGCACTGGGTTCGAACACGCCATAACCCATCAGCTCGGCCTGTTCTTTCTGTGAGGGCTCGATCCAGCGGGCCGGGTGGCCCATGGTGGGTTCGACGGTTTCGATGCCGGGCAGCGGGCCTCTGGCTGTTCCGGTATCGACGGCCAGCAGACCGGAGGGAAAGACTTCACCGGTGGCGACGGGCACGTCGCGAATGCGGATCATGTAACTGCGTTCGCCAATGCGGACGTTATCGCACACGCGGACTTTGGGCAGCAGAATGCCCAGCTGCTGAGCGATGCTGCTGCGAACCCGTTTGACCCGGCCCAGCAGGTCTCCGCCTTTGGCGGGATCGACCACGGGGTACAGGCCGAGGCCCAGGTGCAGTTCGAGGAGGTCCACATGCAGGTGGTCTTCGGGACGGTCTTCCTGTGATTTGAGTTGAGCCTGCTGCTGTTCGTCTTCCGCCCGGTTGGCTTCCTGGACATCTTCCTGACGCTTCTGCTGGCGGCCCCGCTGCAGCACCACACCGATGACAGCCAGCCCCGAACCCAGCATCAGCAGCGGTCCGGTGGGCAGGCCGGTCATCGAGAGGACCAGCAGAAAGGCAGCGGCCATGAACATGGCTTCCGAGTGGCGGAACAGCTGCGAGATGATGTCCCGCGGGAGGTCGCTTTCGGTGGAGGTTCTGGTGACGATCAGGCCGGCAGCCAGCGAGATGAGGAAGGCGGGAACCTGGGTGACCAGTCCATCGCCGATGGTCAGCACGGTGAAGACTTCCACCGCTTTGCTGAATTCCATCCCGTGATTCACCATGCCGATGGCCAGACCGGCCACGATATTAATTAACGTGATGACGATACTGGCAATGGCATCGCCGCGGACGAACTTACTGGCACCGTCCATCGCTCCGTAGAAATCGGCCTGATCGCTGATTTCCTGGCGGCGAATGCGGGCCTGGTCGGCGGAGATCAGCTGGGCGTTGAGGTCGGCGTCGATCGCCATCTGCTTGCCGGGCATACCGTCCAGCGCGAAGCGGGCGGCCACTTCCGAGATGCGGGTGGCACCTTTGGTAATCACCAGGAACTGAATGGCAATCAGGATGATGAATAACGTCAGGCCGATGACGATCTGCCCGCCGGCGACAAACTCACCGAAGGCCTGAATCACGCCGCCGGCAGCGGCTGTGGACTGGGTGGGAGCATT
>JAGQPV010000143.1 GCA_020426545.1 Planctomycetaceae bacterium | reverse complement strand
TCCGTCACCACGGCTTTGAGGGCTCCCACCAGAAAGAACACCGCACCTGTCGCCAGCACACTCACCGTGAACAGCAGCTCGGCCTCGGGCACGAGAGGACGGAGCAGGGTATAAGGCAGCAGCGGCACCAGGCCAACCAGCACGAAGGCGACAAACGTCGTCAGACCTGACCGGGCGGGCGAAATCCGGGTGAGCGACAGTCCCCATTCATCTCGGAGCATCGTTTCAACCCACAGTTGCCGGTCGGCCGTGATGACTGACGTCACCTTCTCCAGCAGTTCGCCTTCAAATCCCTTCTGCCGGAAGATCTCGCGAATCTCTTCCCGCTCGCCCTGCGGCACGGTTTCCACGTGCTGTTCTTCAATCCGGCGGGCGCGGTCCACCATCTGAGCTTCGGCGCGGGTGCCCAGGTAGTTGGAAATCGCCATGCTCAGCCCGTCGGCGAACAGATTGGCAAAGCCCAGAATCACCACCAGCGAGGCTGGCTGCTCCGCCCCGACCACTCCCGCCACAATGGCGAAGGTGGTCACGCAGCCATCGACCGCTCCGTAAATGAAGTCCTTCAGATAGCCCGGCCGGTTCTCCGTCCGCAGTCGCCGGCGGACAGCCTCCGGTGTGTGGGCACTGGCCACCGCCCGATGGTTGCTCATGACGTCCCTCCATCGGGCTGACTGACAGTGCGGCGGTGACTCATCAGAGATGGCACGGGGCAGGTTCGGAAGGACAGAGCCATGTGGATTCAGAAGCCAACGCAGCAGGGAATATTCGGCAGGGAATAGTACATACGCTCGGCCAGCGGAATGCGGGGCCGCTGTGCGCGATCGAAAACGACCTGCCCGCCGGAAATGACATTGATGACGTGGGTGCTGTGTTCGAACGGGTCGCCGTCATACAGCACGAGGTCGGCCGTTTTGCCGGAATCAATGCTGCCCACCTGTTCGTCGATCTTCAGAATCTTTGCGGCGTCGAGCGTGATAGACCGCAGTGCCCGCTGAAAGCCCAGCCCGTACACCATGCCGATGCCGGCCTCATGCCGCACCACGCGCGTTTTGGGAACGTAGGATTCGGCTCCGCTGGTGATGGCCAGAGGAATGCCGCTGTCCGCCAGCGTGGCCGGATTGCCCAGAAAGGTATTGAACGTTTCCATACTGCCGACCCGCTGCATGGGCGGATGGGCCAGCACGGGGACCTTTGCTTTCGCGATCTGCTCCCGCACGAGGTAACCCTCAGTCGCCAGCCCCAGAACACCATCGAGTTTGAATTCGTCCATCAGCCGCAGGGCGGTCAGGCAGTCATCGGCCCGGTGCGCCATGAACAGGGCCGGCACTTCTCCACTGGCCACCGCCATCAGATGCTTCTTTGCCAGATCTGTTTCCGGTTCGGCCGTCGTGTCGTTCTCTTCTTCGCTGGTCTGCTTCGGATCGGCGGGATTGTTACCTTCCGCCTGATCGGTGTCGGCCTTCTTCTGTGCTTCCTGCTTGCGAAGGGCGGAAGTCGCATCGAGCAGGGATTTACGAATCAGAGCAGCTGTGCCCAGTCGCGAAGTCGGACGGCGGCCGGAATACGCGCCCTTCGAGGATTCACCCAGGTTGAACACCATGGCCTGAGGATAACGGATCACCATGTCTTCGGCGGTGCGGCCGTGCGTGCGGAACACGCCGCTGTGGCCGGCGATGACGTTTTTCCGGCCCGGGCAGGCATGGATGGTGGTGACGCCCTGTTCCAGCAGAAACCGCAGCAGCGGCTCGGCCGGGTTGAACGCGTCGAGCACGCCGACATCGGCCTGGGACGGGTTGCTGCCTTCGTCGGCATCCTGATCGGCGGGAATGTTGTACTCCCCGGCCAGCGGCACCAGACTGGAGGCATCGATCAGTCCGGGGGTGACGGCGGCGGCTGTCAGCACAGGCAGGTTCTTTGGAACAGCCACATCGGCCCGCGGACCAACCGCGGCGATTTTTCCGTCCCGCACAATGACCACAGCATCCTTCAGGCTGCCCTGGCTGACCGTGTGCACCACTCTGGCGATGATCGCGAAATTCTCAGAATCCTTCGTGGCCCGCGCGGCACCCGCCGGAGGAACCGGAGCTTCACCCGCGGGAGCGGCACGCAGCAGGCCGGGTTCGGGGGGAATTCGCTCCGCGTCGGCTACGGAGAAGCCGCCCGTCTGGTACAGCCGCTGCGATTTGTCGTTCAGGTCGAAGACCCGCTCTCCTTCAATCCAGGTCTCCAGCACTCGGGTATAGATGCTGAAGGGGGACCCGCTGAGCACGACGAAATCGGCATGCAGCCCGGCCTGCAGCGAACCGACCCGGTCATCCAGCCGCATGACTTCCGCCGGACGCCGGGTGATGGCTTCCAGGGCGACTTCCTCGTTCAACCCGCCACGCACGGCGATGGCAGCGGTCCGCAGCAGGAACCGGCTGGAAGTGATCGGGTCGTCGGTGTTAATCAGCACGGGGACGCCGGCTTTGTGAAATTCGGCCCCGCACTCTTCGATAAAGTCCACGATCTCGGCTTTGCCTCCGGGGCTGTCGAGGATCGTCATGGAGACGGGTACTTTCGCCTGCGCCAGCTCCTCGACGATTTTGTATCCCTCCGTGCCGTGCTGCAGCAGCAGGCTGAAGCCGAATTCCCGTTTCAGCCGCAGCACGGTGAGAATGTCATCCGCCCGGTGGGAATGAAAATGAACCATCCGCCGGCCTTCGAGCACCTCTACCAGGGGTTCGAGGGCGAGGTCCCGGTCGGGCTGCTCCGGCGCTTCTTCGCCGTCCTTCAGTTCCGCCAGTTTCGCGTGGTACTTCTTCCACTTCTGCTGGTAGTTGCGGGCCTTGAGGAACTCCTGCCGCTGGAGGGCGGCCACTTTCATGCGGGTCAGCGGCTCACCGCCTTTGCCCCGGTAGGCATTCTTTGGGTTTTCTCCATTGGCCATCTTGAGGCCACCCAGATTGTCGGGCGTTCCCAGCCACATTTCTTCGGGTGTGCGGCCCCGCAGTTTGACGTAAATGGTCTGGCCGCCGATGACGTTCCCGCTGCCCGGCATGATGTTGGCGGTCGTCACTCCACCGGCGTGAGCCATGCGGATGCCAGGGTCGAAAGGGTTGATGGCATCCAGCGCACGGACAATGCCCTGCACCGAGCCGGAGGACTCTCCGCCATCGCGATTGGCCTGTACCAGCGGGCGGGAATAAACCCCCAGGTGCGAATGACTGTCGACCAGACCGGGAATGAGGGTGCGGCCTTCCAGTTGATACACCTTTGCTCCGGCGGGTACTTCGACATCCGCTGTGGGCCCCACAGCAGTAATCTTTCCGCCCTGCACCACCAGGGTGCCGGGGTCGAACGTTTTACCGGCGGCGGTGAGGATGCGGGCCCCTGTGAAGACCTGCACTGCCGCATTGGCGGCAGGCTTCGGCGCAGCGGCAGGTTCGTTCTCGGCGGCGAAGGCCGGCTGCAGACCGGGAGAGAACGCAAGCAGGGCTGCGACCCAGAGATTTCGCAGGTTGGCGTGGCAAACCGCCTTCTGAAGCGTGGCTGGCATGAAACTCCCCGGAGTAATGCAGCAACGGCCGATTGCTCCTTTCCCTGTGGTGAAAGGTCGGCCGGCGGCGGTGAAGCAGCGGCAGGTTCAGACAACGTTCAATGGAACGATCGGAGTATGCCAGTTCACTCGCTGCGAACACAACCCACGCGGTCCTTTGCCCGGCGTCGCCCGGTAATCTCTGGTTGAGTGTTCGCGGCCTCGTGCCCGTCTGTCGATTCGCGATCGAACAATACGTGCGCAGCCGCGCCGGGCGGCTGGCCCGATCCCACCAATACAACGCGCAACCAGAGACGGCTTCAGGAAAGGCAGGCAGACGCGGGCAGGTGGTCGCCGATCTATATCGGAAACTCCAGCCGACCGGTGGTGGCCGGGGCTCTCTGTCGGTTGCTGCAACTGCAGCGAAAGTCGGTCGGTGGTTGCGCCCGCGCGGAAGGCTGGCCAGCCGGGATTAAGTTCAATCGAGCATCGTCAGCGGGTTCTGTCGGTTCTCAAGAGGAACGTCCACCGGGCCCTTCTGACGGTGAGACTCGAACACACCGGCGATCATTTCCGTCGCGGCCCGTGCATCGTACATGCTGCTGATCGGCTGCCGGTCTTCGACAATGGCCGACAGCAGATCGAGGACGGCTGCCTGATTGCCGCCAGCATGAGTTTCCACCTTGATCGGTTCGGGTTTGCCAACGCCCGCGGAGGAAATGGGTTCCCATTTCGCTGGTGTCAGGCCGCTGGCCCAGGCAGGACTGCGGAGCAGGAAGGCCGTCCGCAGATAACCCGACTGAAACTGAATCACGCCCTGTGAACCGAAAATCTTCAGCCCGAAGCGGGACGGCCGGCCGCCGGCACCACGATGTGAGGCAAACCAGCCGGTGATCCCGTTTTCGAAGCGGTACATGGCATCGATGGCATCGCCAGCCAGCGGGCCGATGCCCTCATTGCCTTCCTGCACATGGCTCGCATCGACCGGTTTCCCGTCCTGCCGAACCGTGGCATAGATCGATTGCACATCACCGGCGAACGCCCGCATCAGATCGAGCATGTGCGTTCCCAGCACCCACAGATCTTCTCCCCCGCCACGTCGGGCATCCTCCTTGCCCCGGGCGCGAATTTCCAGCACATCGCCGATGACACCATCGGCAATCAGCCGGCGGGCGATGTCCAGCTGCGGCGAATATCGGTTGGTGTGTGCGATGGCCAGTTTGAGGTGCTTCATCTCAAACTGATTGATTACGTCGTCGGCTTCCGCCATCGAGCGGACGAACGGTTTTTCCATGTACACATGGCAGCCGTGCTCCGCGCATTCCAGCAGCATTTCATGGTGCCGGTCGATCCAGCGGGAGGCCACGGCCACAATCTCGGCACGTTCCTCCTTCAGCATTTCGCGGTAATCGAGATAAGACTTCTTTGCTCCGGTGCGGCGAAGTGCGGACGCCAGGCCACTCTTATTGTCATCGGCGACGGCCACCACTTCCACATTTGGCACATGCGACCAGACGGTATCCAGACCGTGGCCGTAATTGCCGTGCCCGGTGCGTCCGATGATTGCCACTCGCCACGTCTTAGCCATGCTGGTCTCTTTCGCTGCCAGTGCCTGGAGTGCCTGCAGGCAGACTATGGATGCCGTGGCGTCGGAACCTGCAGATTCGCTGTTCGTATTGTGGAGCCAGGCGGGAAGAATCGCAACAATTGCCAGCTGGCAGGGCAGCCTGTTAAGCTGATTCGAGAGATCGGGCCGTTGGCTGCTGGAACCGGTGTATCAACCTCCCAGCTGCAGAAACCTCCGGCCCGCCGACCATGGCCGAGTACGATGTTTCAGGTTCTGACTCTCACCCCTGATGGCAGGCCAGCTCATGTTGTCACATTCGCATTCCGGTTTCCGAACATTCTCGGCTGCGGCGACAACTGCCGTGCGCTGCCTGCTGCTGGCGGGAGCCGTGCTGTTGAGCAGCAGTTCCCGGGTATTCGCTGCAGATAAAGACACCGCTGCCGGGTGGAGCCGCTGGCGTGGTCCCGAGGGAACAGGTCATACCAGCGAAACCGGGCTGCCGCTGAAATGGGACGCATCTGCCGTCACCTGGCAGACCGATCTGCCCGGGCTGGGACACAGTTCGCCCGTAGTCCACGGGCGGCAGGTGTATCTGACATCCGCCGATGAGGGTGGGCGGAAGCGGTTGGTTCTGGCGGTGGACCGCAGGACAGGAGAGATCATCTGGCAGGAGGTTGCCTGGACCGGCGAACCGGAATCCAGTCATAAGATGAACGGCTTTGCCACGCCCACCTGCTGCGCCGATGGCGAGCGGGTATACGCCTGGTTTGGCAGCGGTGGTGGCCTGTTCTGCTACTCCGTCACGGGCGGCCTGCTGTGGAGCCGTGATCTGGGGCAGCAGAACAACCGCTGGGGCGCAGCCTCTTCTCCCGTGCTGGTGGACGACCTGGTGATTCAGCTGTGCGATGCCGACAGCGACGCGTTCATTGTGGCACTGAATCGGCGGACGGGCAAGGAAGTCTGGCGGACCACTCGCGACAACTTCCGCGGCTGGAGTACTCCTATTCTATTTGACGCGGCCGGCCGGACAGAGCTGATCGTCAACGGGCATTCCGGCGTGCGTTCCTACGATCCTGCAACCGGTAAGGAATACTGGTTCTGCCGCAGCTTTCGGGGCCGGGGAACACCGACGGTGACTCCTGGTCCGTCCCTGCTGCATGTCGTCAACGGGACTCCCAGCGACATGTACGCGATTCGCCCGGGTGGAAGTGGCGATATCACCGACAGTCATATGTCGTGGCATGTGCCCCGCCGAGGAGGGCGGGATCTGCCTTCTCCGCTGGTGATCGACAATCTGCTGCTGATTGTCAGCATGCAGGGCGTGCTGACCTGCACTGAGCCGGAAAGCGGAAAAGAATTGTGGAAAGCCCGGCTGGGCGGCAATTTTTCCGCCAGCCCGGTGGCGTATGGCGGGCGGGCTCTGTTTACCAATGAAGCCGGAGTGACGACCGTCATTCAGCCCGATGCGAAAAAACTGATTGTCGAACGGAAGAATTCGCTGCCCGCCGCCGATGATGAAATCTTTCGGGCCGGCCTCGCCCCCTCCGAGGGGCAGATTCTGATTCGGTCGGATCAGAAGCTGTACGCCATTGGCTCCTGGCAGGTGCCGCAGTACTGACGTCCGACTGAGTACTGCTCACTTCCTGAATGCTGGAAACTGGAAGGTTGCCTGTTCCGTGAACCGGATATTTCTGACGCTGGCCGTGGTCAGCAACCTGCTGCTGGGTGGCAGCTTTGTGCTGGGCCTGGGAATTGATGTCGGCAGCACGCCGGATCAGGCGGCTCTGGCGAGCAGCGCGATCCGTCTGCATCTGCTGACCGGTGTGCTGTCTCTGGTGCTGGTGATGCTGGTGCATGCCATTGTGCTGACGTACTTCATGGGCACCGGGCGGTGGATCGAGGAGACTTCTCAGGCCTACCGCCTGGGAGAAGGATTCTTTGAACGTGGCCGGCAGCTGAAGCATTCCGTCATTCCGAAGCTGTCGGCCGGCGTGCTGCTGCCCGTCCTGCTGGTTCCCACCGGTGCCATGGCCGACCCCGCTTCCCCTCTGGGGCTGCCGGTCTGGGTGGGCTTCTCGGCATCCACAGTGCATTTCATGTCGGCCGGGACACTGGTCATTCTCAATATTCTGATTAATGTGGCCGAGTACGGTGTTATTTCCCAGAACGCCGAAGTGATCGACGAGGTGATGGGCGAAGTGCGGCGAATTCGCTCAGAACATGGAATGACAGTGGAACAGGATGCTCCGGACTCTCAGCACACTCCCGACCCCGTCTGAACGCTTTCCCCGCACGCTGAAGGTGCTGGAGGAGGGAGCAGGCCGCAGCCTGCATCGCGGCGTGCAGGTTTCCATCAGCCTGAATGGTGAACTGCTGGCTGACTTCGGCTGGGGCGAAGCCCGGCCGGGCGCTCCGCTGACCCCGCAGACACGCATGCTGTGGCTGTCTTCGGGCAAACCGCTGACCGTCGTCGCCCTGGCCCGTCTGCAGGAACAGGGAGAACTCCGCTGGGAAGCACCGCTGACCGAGCTGCTCCCGGACTTACCCGCCGAGCGGTGGGAAGGAGTGACCGTCACTCACCTGCTGACGCATACGTCCGGGATGGAACTGATCGACAGTGGCTGGCCGGCGAACCACTGGGATGACATTCTGAAGCGTATTGCCCGGGGGGCCCTGCCGGAAAGCGCGAACCCCGGCACGGTGGCCGCCTATCAGCCTTCGCTCAGCTGGTTCCTGCTGGGGGAAATCATCGCCCGTCGTACCGGGGAACCATTTCCGGCTGCCCTGCGAAAGCTGGTACTCGAGCCGCTGGGCATGGACCAGACGTTCAACGGGATTGCTCCGGAGCAGCTGGACGCCGCACAGGAGGAACTGGTCGTCGTCGAGCAGCGGAGCGGAGGCCGGCTGGTTCCCATTGAGCGGCATCTGCCGCCCGCGATCAACAGCCCGTCGCCCGGCGGAAACACCTGGGGGCCGGTGTCGGATCTTCGCCGGTTCTATGAGATGCTGCTGGCCCGCGGCCGAACCGAGACGGGCGACCAGCTGCTGCGGGAGGAGACCGTGCAGCTGCTGACCAGCCGGCACCGCACCGGCCAGCTGGATCAGACCTTCCAGCATGTGATCGACTACGGGCTGGGACTGATTATCGATTCCAGCCAGTACGGGGCCGAAACTGTGCCCTACGGTTTTGGCCTGCACTGCTCACCGCAGACCTTCGGGCATGGCGGAGCACAGTCTTCGATTGGTTTTGCTGACCCGGCCTGCGGCCTCGCCGTGGCCTGGGCTGCCAGCGGCATGGCGGGTGAAGGCTGGCATCAGAAGCGGAATCGCGCTCTGAACACGGCCATCTATGAGGATCTCGGCCTGGCCCGCTGATCGGCGAGAACGCTGAGTGCGGCCTTCAGCCGGTCGATCCATCCGGTGGGGCGGCTGTTATTGAACCCGCTGCCCGAAAAAAACAACCGGCAGCCAGAGCAGAGAGTATTCTGCTGCGGCTGCCGGCTCCGGATCATCTCACCATTGTCAGACAATCAGGTTTCTTCCGTGGTGGAATCTCCATCCTCCGCGGAATTCTCTTCGCCGGTTTCGGCAGGCGGCTGCTCCGCTGACTCGCCAGCCGGAGTGACCGAGTCGGCCGGAGCATCGCCTGATGCCGTACCGGCGGGCGTTTCCTCCGCCAGGTTGGCGGGCAGATCGGCCTGGCTGTCTTCATCCACCACTTCGGCGGGAATGCGGGCAGTGGAGACGAGGTGGTCCTCGTCGTCGAGACGAATCAGGCGGACGCCCTGCGTATTTCGGCCCACGCGGCTGATCTCGGAGGCGCGAATCCGCTGAATCTTCCCGCGGGCGGTAATCATCAGCACTTCGTCACCATCGGAGACGGCCAGCACGTCGATCACCTTGCCGTTGCGGCTGGTGGTGCGGATATCCCGCAGTCCCTTGCCGCCCCGCTTCTGCCGGCGATACCGCATGTTCCCCGAGTAGCGCGGGGCATCGGCCGTGTCATCCGCAGTGGCTTCTTCGTCCGGCAGGTCGGTCTCGACGTCTTCGACATCGGATTCGGCGTCCGTCTCATCGACGGCGGTTTCCGTCTCGGCGGAATCACTTTCTGCCGCGTCGCTGTCGCCCTGGCCGAATGGCGTGCGTTTGCCGTACCCGTTCTCGCAGATGGTCAGCAGATCCATTTCGGGTTCAGCCACCACCATGCCGACGACAGCGTCATCCTTGCCGAGCGAGATGCCCTTCACGCCCCGGGTGGCACGGCCCATCGAACGGGCATCGTCCTGGTCGAAGCGGATGCACATGCCTTCGCGGGTGGCAATCAGCAGGTCGTGGCCGGCTTCCACCATCCGCACATCGACCAGCGAGTCGTCTTCATCCAGCCGCAGGGCAATAATGCCGCCCTTCATCGGGCGGGCATAGGCCGACAGGGGCGTCTTCTTCACGAGGCCTTTGCGGGTGGAGATAATCAGATACCAGTCCTCGGAGAATTCCCGCACCGGGAAGCAGTTGGAGACCTGCTCATCGGCTCCCATCTGCAGCAGGTTGACCAGGGCACGGCCTTTGGCTGTCCGTCCCTGCAGCGGCAGGTCGTAGACCTTCTGCCAGTACACTTTGCCGGCATCGGTGAAGAACAGCAGCCAGGCATGAGTGCTGCTGACGAACAGATGCTCGATGGCGTCTTCATCGTCGGTCGAGCGGGCGGTGCCGGCGACGCCTTTCCCACCCCGGTTCTGTGCCTGGTAGACATTCAGCTGAGTCCGCTTGATGTATCCCCGGCGGGAGAGCGTCACGACCATCGGCTCTTCGGCCACGAGGTCGTCGCGGTTGACGTCGGTCAGTTCCTCGTCGGAAATGGTGGTCCGGCGGGCGTCGCCATATTTTTCCGACAGCTCCACCATTTCCTGCCGGATGATGCCGCGAATGTGGGCTTCATCGGACAGCAGATGCAGAAACTCGGAGATGGATTCCAGCAGCTGGCGGTATTCACCGCTGAGGTTCTCCCGCTCCAGATTGGCCAGGGAACCCAGCTGCATGGAGACGATGGCTTCGGCCTGGTTCTGCGAGAGCTGATAGTTCTCGTGCGTGCCGGTTTCGTCCTGAAACATGCGGAAGCCATCTTCGCCCAGTGCGCGGGCAATCAGCTCGGCCGGCACTTCGATCTGCTGCAGGTTCTCGCGGGCCGCCGCCCGGCTGGAAGAACCGCGGATCGTGGAAATCACCAGGTCGATGTCCGACTGGGCAATCAACAGGCCTTCCACCGTATGCTTGCGTTTTCGGGCTTCGGCCAGCAGGAACTCCGTGCGGCGGCGGATGACAGTAATCCGGTGCCGGATGAATTCCTGAATCATCTGCAGGATGGACAGTTCCTGCGGACGGCTGCCCACCAGTGCCAGCAGAATCACACTGACCGTGGACTGCAGCGGCGAGAACCGGTACAGCTGATTCAGCACAACGTCCGGATCGGCATCCCGTTTGAGAACAATCTGCAGGTGAACCTGCCACTGCGGAATCTTGCGGTCCGTCAGGTCGACGATTCGGGCGATGCCTTTGACGCGTTCATCGCGGACGAGATGTTCCAGCTTCTCGCGAATCCGGTCGCGGGTTTCGAGATAGGGAATTTCCGTCACCACGATGACGTCGTGGTTCTTCTCTTTCTCGAAGTGGGTGCGGGCCCTCAATGTGACGGTGGAACGACCGGTGAGGTAACCCTGCCGAATTCCGTACCGGCCGCAGATGATTCCGCCGGTGGGGAAATCCGGCCCGGGCATGACGTCCAGCACTTCATCGACCGTCGCGTCGGGATTGTCGAGCAGTGTGATGATGGCCTGGGCCACCTCGCCCAGGTTGTGCGGCGGAATGCTGGTCGCCATGCCGACGGCGATGCCGTTGGAACCGTTGACCAGCAGGTTCGGAAACCGCGAAGGCAGGACGACCGGTTCGTTATTCCGCTGGTCGTACGTGGGGACGTAGTCCACCGTATCGCGGTCGATATCACGCAGCATTTCCGCTGCCACGGCCGACATGCGGGCTTCCGTGTATCGCATGGCCGCGGGAGGCAGCCC
>JAGQPV010000142.1 GCA_020426545.1 Planctomycetaceae bacterium | reverse complement strand
CGCCGAATGCTTCAGCCCGAATCCTGGATGGTGAACACCGCATCACCCAGATTGTGAATAACTACGCGCGGATCAGCTTTAATTTCGGTCCGACCCTGCTGGCCTGGATGGAGACCGCCGCGCCGGAAATCTACGCAGTTATTCGGCAGGCCGACCGCGAGAGCCGGGAGCGGTTTTCCGGGCACAGCTCGGCACTGGCGCAGTGTTACAACCACATCATTATGCCGCTGGCCAACCGGCGGGATAAGGAAACGCAGATTCGCTGGGGTATTCGCGATTACGAGCACCGCTTCGGCCACAAACCGGAAGGCATCTGGCTGCCGGAAACCGCGGTCGATATCGAAACGCTGGAGATTCTGGCCGAACATCGCATCCGATATACCATTCTGTCGCCCTATCAGGCCGGGCGGGTCCGCAAGCGGGGCGGGCGGAAGTGGCACGATGTTTCCGGCGGACGGATTGACCCGAAAACGCCCTATGAACAGCGGCTGCCCTCCGGCCGACGAATAGCGCTGTACTTTTATGACGGGCCTATTTCGCAGGGAATTGCCTTCGAGCGGCTGCTGGTGCGGGGAGAAGACTTCGCCCACCGCCTGCTGGGAGCATTCACCCCGGACCGCGACGAGCCGCAGCTGGTGCATATTGCCACCGACGGGGAGACCTACGGCCACCACCATACGCATGGGGAAATGGCGCTGGCTTATGCGCTGGATTACATCGAGAAAAACAACCTGGCGAAGGTGACGAACTACGGCGAATACCTGGACCAGAACCGCCGCCTGCCGCATGTGGAGATCATCGAAAACAGCTCCTGGAGCTGTATTCACGGTGTCGAACGGTGGAAAAGCAACTGCGGGTGTAATTCCGGTCGGCCGGGGTGGCACCAGCAGTGGCGCGGTCCGTTGCGGGACGCGCTCGACTGGCTGCGGGACGAGATGATTCCGCACTTTGAAGAGCTGGGCCGGACTCTGCTGAACGACCCGTGGGCCGCCCGGGACGATTATATTGCCGTCGTGCTGAATCGCTCGCCCCGCGCCATCGAACGCTTTCTGCAGCGGAATTCCGCAAAGGAACTGACGGCTGAGCAGCGGGTGATTGTGCTGAAGCTGATGGAACTGCAGCGGCACGCCATGCTGATGTATACCAGCTGCGGCTGGTTCTTCGATGAGCTGTCCGGCATCGAGACGGTGCAGGTGATTGAGTACGCCGCCCGTGCGGTTCAGCTGGCGGAGGAACTGTTCCCGGCGAAGTTTGAGGACGGGTTCCGCGAACGGCTGGCGCTGGCTCCCAGCAATCTGCCGGAGCATGAGAATGGTCTGAAGATTTATGACAAGTGGGTGGCACCCGCGGCTGTCGATGCGCGGAAGGTGACTGCCCACTACGCGGCGTCGGCCCTGTTTGAAAAATACGGCCCGAGCACCGACATCTACTGTTACACCGTCGAGCAGGAAGAATCGCGGCGGCAGGAATCGGGCCGGGCCCGCATGGCGGTGGGCCGGGTGAAGGTGACTTCGCACGTGACGGGCGAATCCACCGACCTGACTTACGCCGCCATTCTGTTCGGCGATCACAGTCTGCTGGGGGGAGTGCGTTCGGCGAATGGCCGGCCAGTTTACAAAGAGCTGGTGACCGAGCTGACCGAAGCCTTCGCCCGTACCGATTTTCCCGAGCTGGTGCGGACCATCGACCGGCATTTCGACGAAGACCAGTTTTCATTGAAGACTCTGTTCCGCGAGGAGCAGCGGCGTATTCTGGATATGATTCTGAATACCACGCTGGAGCGGGTCAGTGGGGTTTATCGCCAGCAGTACGATCAGCAGGCTTCGCTGATGCGGTTCCTGGGCGAACTGGGAACGCCAGTGCCGCTGGAGTTCCGGACGACGGCTCAGGTGGTGCTGAATGCGGAAATTCAGAAGTCCTTCCAGCAGGTGCCGCTTGATCGGGACCGGATTCTCTCTCTGCTGGAGCAGGCCCGCATGTGGCAGGCGCAGCTGGACGATGCCGGCCTGAAATATCAGCTGGAGCAGACGCTGGAAGGGCTGGCGGATGAACTGCGGCAACGGCCCCGTGTGGTCCGTACGCTCGATGCGCTGATCGGCGCAATCGATGTCATTTCCGCATTGCCCTTTGATATCAGCCTGTTTCATACGCAGAACGTGATTTACGGGCTGCTGCAGAAGCATGGCGGTTTGGCTCCTCCAGCCGAATCCGCTTCTTCCCCCGAGGAACCGGGGGCTGCAGCTGCTGAACCAGTCTGGCAGGAAAAGCTTCGCACCCTGGCCGGTAAACTCTCGATTCGTGTGAACCCATGAACGCCGAACTTCCTCCCTGGTCTACCTGCCGCCTGCAGTTCAGTGCGGACTTCCGCCTGGAAGATGCCCGAGGGCTGGTGCCCTATCTCAGCCGCATGGGCATTACGCATGTGTATGCCTCGCCGCTGCTGCGCCCGCGGAACGGCAGCAGCCACGGTTATGATAATGTCGATCCGCGAATGCTGAACCCGGCGGTGGGGGATGAGTCCGACCTCCGCAATCTGGTGGCGACTTTGCGGGCCTATGGCATGGGGCTGATTCTGGATATCGTCCCCAATCATATGGCGGCCAGCAGCGAGAACCCGGCCTGGCAGCAGGTGCTGACTTACGGCCAGGCTTCCGACTTCGCCCGCTGGTTCGATATCGACTGGCGGCTGCCGGATTCGGAGTTCTGGGGCCGGGTGCTGGTGCCCGTGCTGGGCGATCGTCTGCCGCAGGTGCTGAGCCGCGAGGAAATTCGCATCGAGTGGGAAGATGGCCGTTTCCGGGTGCGGTATTACGAGCACGTGTTCCCGCTCGACCCGGCGACCGTGCCGCAGATCTGCCGCTTCGGCTTCGAACAGCTGGAAGCCACCATGCCGGAAGGTCATGCGGCTCCCACGGAGATTCGGGGCATTCTTGAGAAGCTGACCATTCCCGCGGATCAGCGTCGGGACCGGCGGACCAGTGGTTTCAGCATTGAAGAGACGGAACAGCTGCTGTCCCGCCTGGCCCAGCTGATTGAAGTGTCGCCCCGGCTGCACGAGTGGGCCACTTCCACGGCGGAGGCCGTCTGCACGGGCGAGGGGGCTGCCGAGCGGATGCAGGAACTGCTGGATTCGCAGTCCTACCGGCTGGTTCACTGGCGACGGGCGGCCCGGGCCATTAATTACCGGCGGTTTTTCGATATCAACGACCTGATCTCCATCCGGCAGGAAGATCCGGAAGTGTTCTTCGAGACGCATGCCGTGGTGGGCCGCTGGATTCGCGAAGGGCTGATCGACGGCGTTCGCATCGACCATATCGACGGACTGCGGGACCCGCGGGGTTATCTCGAACGACTGCGGGAGCTGATTCGCGACCGGGAGGCTCCTTCAACCTGCCTGGTGTTCGTGGAGAAGATTCTCAGCCACGACGAACATCTGCCGCGGGACTGGCAGGTCGCCGGCACGACGGGCTATGAGTTTCTGAATGCAGTCGAGTCGCTGTTCCTGTCTCCCGACGGGTATGGCGAGATTGAACAGAACTATCAGCGGATGCTGCGCCGCCCGACCCGCTTTCGTCATGTGGCGGCCTGGGGGAAACGGCGGGTGCTGCGGAATGAGCTTTCCGCCTTTGTGGGCCGCCTGGCCGACATTCTGCACCGCATCGTCAGTCATCAGCCTGGTCATGAATCGCTGACCGAGCGGGACTGTGTCGACGCGATTGTGGAAGTGGTGGTGGGGCTGCCCGTCTACCGGACTTATCTCGACGCGAAGAACCCCCGGCTGAGCCGTTCCGAGAAACGTCACCTGACTCGGGCGTTCTCGCGGGCTCGACGTTCGCAGCGGGCCTCTCCCGAAGCGATGGAAGTCCTGGAAGAGGTGCTGCTGCTGCACCGGCTGGATGAACTGCCGGAGAACGAGATTCAGGAGCGGATCAACTTCACGGAGCGGTTCCAGCAGCTGACAGGCCCGGCCACGGCCAAGGGAATTGAAGATACGGCCCTGTACGCCTACGTGCCGCTGGTCTCGCGGAATGAAGTCGGCAGCGAGCCGGACACCCGCCTCGACGATGCGGCCGCTTTTCTGCATGAAGCGAACGAACTGCGGGCGCGGACGGCTCCGCATTCGATGCTGTGCGTGACGACGCACGATACGAAACGCACGGCCGATGTGCGGGCCCGGCTGGACGTGCTGTCGGAGATTCCCCGTCTGTGGTGGGCCTGGGTCAGCCGGTGGCGGAAGGTGAATGCACCGCTCCGGCGTCGGGTGGATGGCCGGTCGGCTCCCCGTGCGGCGGCCGAATATCTGTTCTATCAGTCCCTGGTGGGTATCTGGCCGTTCGTACGGCCTGGTCATCTGGAAGAGGACTTCCCTGATCGCAGCCAGCTGAAGGAACTGGAAGAGCGGCTGGTGGAGTACATGCGGAAGGCAGCCCGCGAAGCCAAGACGCGTACCAGCTGGGTCGACGGAAACGCCGAGTACGAGGAAGCGCTGGAGGCCTTTGTGCGGGGCGCGATGGATCCCGAACGCGAAGGTCACTCGGGAACGGAGCCGGTTCAGTTTCTGCGGGATGTGCATGCCCTGGTGGCGCGGATTTCCCGGGCCGGCATCTGGAATGCGCTGTCGCGGACGCTGGTGCAGTTTACTGCTCCGGGTACTCCCGATCTGTACCAGGGAGATGAACTGTGGAACCTGGCGATGGTCGACCCTGACAACCGCCGTCCGGTCGATTTTGAGCTGCGGCGCACGCTGCTGGATGACATTGTGCTGGCTGCTGAAGGTCTGCCGGAACAGCAGGAGGAACTGCTGTCACAGCTGCTGGCCGAACCCGAAGACGGGCGGATCAAGCTGCTGACAGTCCGCACGGCGCTGCTGGCCCGGCGGGAGTCGCCAGAGCTGTTTACCGGCAGTTACCGCCCGGCCTTCGTGGACGGGGTTGCGGCCGACCACGTGTTTGCCTTCCTCCGGGAGAGCGGGGAGTCCGCCTGCCTGGTGGTGGTGCCCCGGCTGGTGACTTCGCTGGTCAGCGATGCGGCTGCTCCGCCGGTGGGGGGAGACCTGTGGGGTGATACGGTGCTGCACCTGCCGGAGTCGCTGGCCGACCGCAGCTGGGTCTGTGCCTTCACCCGCCAGTCGCTGTCTCCGGCTTCGTCCTGGACAGAAACGCACGGCGGAATCCCGATGGGCGAGCTGCTCAGCCGGTTTCCTGTGGGGCTGTACCTGGCTGGTCCGGCCGCAGATTGACGGTCTGGCACGAACCTGGAAGACACTGAGGGCAGGCTGCCGGTGGCATTCCGGAAGAGTTCGTCGATGGCTGCTGAAGGCTGAGACCCTCCCTCAATGCCTCCCTGAAAGGGAGGGACGGAAGAGAAGGCCCTTTGCTCTCGAAGGAAGCCCGGTGTGGTCAGGCATCAGGATTCAGATAAGAGCGAAGCCCCTTACCCCGGGCCCGCTCCCTCTGGAGAGGGGCTTCCGGAAAGACGATGAGCGTCTTTCTTTCATGTGGCGGGGGCGGCGGGCAGGCTGATCGTGAACTGGGTGCCCCGGCCGGGTTCGCTTTCGCAGCAGATGGTGCCGCCGTGGGCTTCCACAATGCGGGCCACGGCGGGCAGGCCCAGGCCGCTGCCACCCGGACGGGTGGAGAAGAACGCATCGAAGATGCGGGAACGGGTTCGCTCGTCCATGCCGCGACCGGTATCGATCAGATCCAGCAGGACCCGGTCGCCCCGCTGATGTGTCTGCAGTTCCAGCACGCCACCCTCGGGCATGGCCTGCACGGCATTGAGGGCGAGGTTCAGCAGCACCTGCCGGAACAGGGAACGGTCGAGACAGACCGGCGACAGGTTAATGGCCAGATGCGGGCTGAGCTCCATGCCGTCTTCGTCCGCCTTGGCCTGAAAGGATTCGATGAAGTCATCCACCACATCGTTCAGGTCGGTCCGGGTCAGGTCGAGCTGCTCGATGCGGACGAACTTCAGGAAACCCTCGAGAATGGCGTCGAGGTGGGCACATTCCCGCTGCACCACCTGCAGCTTGTTAAGAATCCGCCGGCCGGTGGTCCATTCCAGCTGGCTGGCGTCTTCCAGCAGCAGCTCGAGGTTCAGGTTGATGGTGGACAGGGGATTGCGGATCTCGTGGGCCAGGCCGCCGGCCAGTGCAGCAATTTCCGCATACCGGGCCTGAGCCAGCTCGCGCTCTGTTTCGGCCGGGGCAGACTGTCGAGCGGCCTGACCATCCGCCCGTTCGTCGGGCGCGGCGGCATCACGTGACTCCGGGCGGAGCGGCTGGCCGTCTTCGGTGGTGGTGCGGGATTTCTGACCCATGCTGTGAGCTTCCACCCTGCGGGCACAGTGTCTCTGAAACTGTCGGAAACCTGTCGTCATCCGCCGGATGCTGCCGGGCGGCGGGAACCGAACCGCAAAATTCAGCAGGTGGTCCGGATGGCCGGACTGGCTCTGCGTCGGAAGAGGCGGGCTGCGGGTGGTGCAGATCGTTCGTATCATGAACACACAGACGGCCCCGGTGCTCCGGAGCCGTCTGCGGTTAATCAGTCAGCAATAGCCAGTGAACAGTCTTCCCGGCAGCAGTCTGCCGAAGAGGGGACTATTCTTCTTCGTCGCTGCTGCCTTCGTCTCCGTCAGCATCGCCATCGCCGGCTTCTTCCGCCAGCACGGCCTTGCGGGACAGCTTGACCCGGTTCTGGTCATCAACGGCGATGACCTTCACCGTCAGCTGATCGCCAATCTGGCAGACGTCGGCGACGTTCTTGACGAAGCCATCCGACAGTTCGCTGATGTGGCACAGACCGTCCTTGCCGGGGGCGATTTCAATGAAGGCACCGAAGTCCTTCACCGAGCTGACGCGACCGGTGTAAATCCGACCGACCCGAATCTCTTCGGTCAGGGCTTCGATCCGGGCGATGGCGGCGTCGGCTTCCGGGCCGGAGGCGGCGGAAACGGTGACGCGACCGTCGTCCTGAATGTCGATGCTGGCACCGGTTTCATCCTGGATGGCACGAATCGTTTTGCCACCGGGGCCGATGAGCAGGCCGATCTTCTCGGGGTCGATCGTCATCTGCTTCAGACGGGGAGCCGACTCGGAGATATCACGCCGCGGACGGGGAATCTGCTTGAGCATCGTCCGGAGCAGATCGATGCGGGCTTCCTTTGCCTGCACCAGAGTCTCGCGGATGATCTTCTCGCTGATGCCGTCGATCTTCAGGTCGAGCTGGATGCCCGTCACACCCTTCTGGGTGCCGGCCACCTTGAAGTCCATGTCGCCATGGTGGTCTTCATCGCCCATGATGTCGGTCAGCAGGAGGTACTTGTCGTCCGACTCCTTGATGATGCCGATCGAAATCCCGGCCACCGGCTGGGTGATGGGAACACCGGCATCCATCAGCGACAGTGTGGCCCCGCAGACGCTGGCCATCGAACTGCTGCCGTTGGACTCCATGATGTCCGAAATCACCCGGATGGTGTACGGGAATTTGGAATCGGCGGGAAGCACCGGAGCGACCGAACGCTCGGCGAGGCAGCCGTGACCGATTTCCCGCCGGCCGGGGCCGCGGATCGGGCGGACTTCACCCACCGAGTAGGACGGGAAGTAGTAGTGCAGCATGAACCGCTCGGACTTCTCACCGAACAGCCCATCGACCCGCTGCTGATCGCGAACGGTACCCAGAGCCACGGTGGCCAGAGCCTGGGTTTCGCCGCGGGTGAACAGAGCCGAACCGTGCACGCGGGGCAGCATGCCCACATCGCAGGAGACAGCCCGCAGCTGGTTGGCCTTGCGGCCGTCGAGCCGCTTGTTCTCCAGGATCAGCTGGCGAACGACCTTGTGCTCCAGCTTGTACAGAGCTTCCGACAGCTGGGCCTTCGTGTGGCCTTCGGCGGTTTCCTCGGCCCCGCCCGGGAACAGCTTCTCGGCCCAGGCGGCCTTCAGGTCGGCCGTCTTCTGGTGGCGATCCTGCTTGACGTTGCTGGTGACGGCATCCCGCATGGCACTGCTGGCTTCTTTCTCCAGCCGGGCCAGGAACGGGTTCTCCGCGGGTTCCTCGAACACGTCCTTCTGGACGCTGACCTTGCCGAAGAACTCCCGCTGCAGTTCGCACAGCTCGGCGACTGCCCGGTGACCGAACATGATCGCGTCGGCCATTTCGTCTTCGGGGTACTGCTCGGCGAAGCCCTCGATCATCAGCACGGATTTCTCCGTACCGGCGACGATCAGGTCCAGGGTGCTGGTTTCCATCTGCTGCACCGTGGGGAACAGCACCAGTTCGCCATCCACTTTACCCACCCGCACACCGGCAATCGGGCCGTTGAACGGAATCGGCGACACGCCCAGAGAGGCGCTGGCACCCGTGATGGCCAGCACGTCGGGATCATTTTCCCCGTCGGAGGCCAGCACGTTGGCCATGATCTGCACTTCTTCGCGGTACCCCTTGGGGAACAGCGGGCGAATGGGACGATCCGTCAGCCGGCAGGTGAGGATTTCCTTCGTCGACGGGCGGCCTTCCCGTTTCAGGAAGCCACCGGCAAACTTGCCAGCCGCGGCCAGTCGCTCGCGGTAATCGACCTGCAGGGGGAAGAAATCAATCCCCGGGCGACCGGGGCCACCCTGTGCGGCGACAAACAGTACGGTTTCGCCCAGCTGCAGCAGAACCGCACCACTGGCCTGTTTCGCCATTTCGCCTGTTGTCAGGCGGAACAGCCTGCCAGCAATTTCTCGTTCAACAGAAATCTTCACGTGTTTTCTTTCCTTCACAACCACCGACACAACACTAACGTCCGACACAACTTAAACTACAGACAGGGCTGGCCGCGAATTACGTATCCGGCCAGCCGCCCGCTTCGAAATCCGACCTGCGACTGCCGGGAACAGGGTTGTTCTCCGGCAGGCACCACCCGCGCCGGCTGTCATTCCCGGCGTGGCACAGGGTCGCGATTCGATTGCCGCCCGACAGGGGCGGCGCCATCCTTACTTACGGATGCCAAGCTGCTCGATGATCTCGCGATACCGGGCGACTTCAATCCGCTTGAGATAATCCAGCAGACGACGGCGACGGCTGACGAGCATCAGCAGGCCGCGGCGGCTGGCGTGGTCTTTGTGATGACCCTTCAGGTGTTCGGTCAGGTTTTCGATGCGGTGCGACAGCACGGCAATCTGAACCTCGGGAGAACCGGTGTCCGTTTCGGTACGCCGGAACTTCTCAATCAGCTCGGTCTTCTTTTCGCTCGTAATCGACATGAATTCTGTTTTCCCGATGATGTGTGATCTGTGAGCGTTCGGCCGCCAGAACAGATCGACGATCGTCTGTTCTGCCCGAACTGTCACAGCCGCCGGACCACACGCCAGCCGCTGTGCTCTGCAGGGAAATCCGCCCGGAGGAACCGTCCACCGGGATACTCTGGCTGTTCGACACAAATCAGCCGCCGCTGACAGACTTTCCAGGTGTCAGCCCCCGGCCCGGCAGAGACCGCCAGGAGGGAGCAGCAGCCGGAATGTCGCGCGGACAGCATCGAAAAGCCGCCAGTCTGCAGCAGGAAAGGTAACCAGCTGCGCTGATGGATTCAACGATGATACACCTGGTCAGTGGTTCCGTCACTGGTCAGGACTGCCTGAAGTGGTGTTTCCGATCTTTTCGGAGGTGTTCCGTGAGGGCGGGAGGTTTCTTCTGTATAGTGCGGGCCGGGGTGTTTCTTCTGCCGGGTGAGAGGCAGGGGGCTCGACTTCTTCGCTGGTTTCCCACACAGTTCCGGGGTGCGTGTCGATGAATGTTCCGCCGGGTGGTCCCGCTTCCGTGGTGTCGAACGATCCGCTGTCGGAGGATCCCTCCGGGGAGCAGCCGGTGGCTCTGGTCACTGGCGGGACGGGCGGAATTGGTGGGGCCATCGCCCGGCAACTGCACGATGACGGCTACCGGGTGCTGGCCACCGGGCCAACCGAAGAGGAACTGGAAGCCTTTGCGGCGGGCGAACGGCAGATTGACCTGGCCGTGCTCGATGTGACTTCGGATGCGTCGGTGGCTGCGGTGCTGGGCGGGCTGCACCGACTGGATGCGCTGATCAACTGTGCCGGCATTATTGGCCGGGAAGGTCGCGAGTTCACCATGGAGGGATTCCAGCAGGTGATGGATGTCAACCTGAGTGGCACCATGCGGGTTTCCACTGCGGCCCATCTGCTGCTGGCCACCGGAGGCGGGGCGGTCGTCAATCTGGCATCGATGCTCAGCTTCTTTGGCAGCGGCTACGTGCCGGCCTACAGTGCCAGCAAGGGCGGAGTAGTGCAGCTGACGCGCTCGCTGGCGATTGCCTGGGCGGCCGACGGGATTCGAGTGAATGCGGTGGCTCCGGGCTGGATCTCGACCCGGCTGACGGAACCGCTGGAGCACAGTTCGGAACGTTCGGCCGAGATTGTGCACCGCACGCCGCTGGGGCGGTGGGGGCGGCCGGAGGAAGTCGCCACGGCGGTCAGTTTTCTGTGTTCGTCGCGGGCGGGGTTTATTACCGGGGCGGTACTGCCGGTCGACGGTGGCTATTCGATCGCCTGACTGGAACCCGAACTGAGCCGGGCCGGATTGTGCGGGCCGGTTGACTGAATTTTCCAACCTTCACAGACAGGCCGGTTGCATGTCCCCTTCCGTTCCGCTGCCCTCGCTGGCAATTTCCGATCTGGTGACCACCGCCATGCCCGACGACGAGCGGGTGTGGGTTCCTCAGGCAGAGAATGTCTGGTTCCGTCCGCTGCTGCTCAATACGGTGGCTGGGGAATGGGTGAACCTGCTGCGTGTGCGGCGGTCGGGAGTGCTCAGCCGGCACCGTCACCCGGCTCCGGTGTATGGCTATGTGATTCGCGGTTCCTGGCGGTATCTCGAGCATGACTGGGTGGCCCGCGAGGGCGATTTTGTCTTCGAGCCGCCGGGTGAGGTGCATACGCTGGTGTGCGACGAGGGCGTGGAGGAAATGGTGACCCTGTTTCACGTGTGCGGCGCCCTGATTTACTGCGACGAAGAGGGCGGGGCAGTGGGTTATGACGATGTGCACACGAAGATCGACCTGTGCCGCCGGCATTATGAGGAGGTGGGGCTGGGGGCCGATTACCTGAAGCAGTTCATTCGCTGAGTGGTCAGGATTCAGGATTCAGGATTCAGGATTCAGGATTCAGAGAAGAGAAGAGAAGCCCCT
>JAGQPV010000141.1 GCA_020426545.1 Planctomycetaceae bacterium | reverse complement strand
CCACGGGTGGCTTCTCCACTCGTGTCTTCGTCTCACCGGAACGCAGGCTGGCCTCCCTCGCCGTGCTGCGGATGGCACGTCCCGGAGGGACGACGGGCGTGGTCTTTTCTTCTGCAGACAGACACCATGAACGACATCATCGAAACCATCTTCGACCACCTCAACGACAACTGGGTCAAGTTTGTCACGGCTGGTCTGTTCATGGCGGTCGGCTGGTTCTTCGGCAAACGGCGGGCCCGGGCGGAGTGGCATAAGAAAGAGTTTCTCGGCCGGCTGAATGTGTCGCTGAATATGATTCGCGACGGAAAGCTGCTGCTGCGGACCATGCTGGAGAAGAGCTGCGAGGAAATCTTCCTGAACCAGGTAGCGGTGACGGCCGTGCTGGAAGCCGCCCGCCATACCACCGCGGAAGATCCGCTGCTGCCCCTGCCGAAGGATGATTACTGGTACTACCTCAATTCTGTTTTGAATGAGGTGGCCGAGAAGTTCGCGGAAGGCCAGCTGCGGCGCGATCTGGAAGCCCCGGCCCGGACAGAGACCTACCTCATCTGCCTGACCTGCGAAGTGGCCGGCGAGATGAAGACCCGCAAGATCCGGGCGATGATGATTCGCCGCAAGCTGCTGGAAAATCTGCCGACCGAGCAGCCGATTCTCGAACGTCCCACGCATAACGTGCGATTCCGGACCCTCACGCAGCTGGCGGCCGCCTGGAAGGCCACGCCGGAGCGGTTCATCGAGATGGAAATCTGCCTGTGAGGTGAGTCGCCGTCGGACCCGGAACGGCACAGGCCTGGCAGAGCCGGCCGTCTTCGCTGCTCACGGCGCCTTCAGCGGAATCGTCACGATCAGCCCGGCCGTGCGGTCCTTCGTATTCTTCCGATCGGGCACATGGCATTTGAGGCAGGCGTTGCTCAGGGTGATCGGCCCGGCCCGGCGGTAGGTTCCGTCTTCCACCAGTTCGTGGGACGGCTTACCAGCCTTGAGCGCCTTCACCGCTTCGACTTCAAAGGCGTTCCCGGCCCGGTGGTCTTCGTTCATGGCCTGCCCCTCGACCACCAGCCACCGCAGTTTCACCTGCTGGTCTTTTTCCAGTTCGGCGAAGACTTCCTTCAAAGTCGCCGCCGGAATCGCCAGACCTTCATCTTCCCGGTAATACCGGTGATGGACCAGCTGCAGGGTGGCATGCACAGTCACATGCAGCCCGGCCGCCTGACGGCGGGCTTCCTCCACCGTAGGGTAAGCCGCAGCCGAAGCCGAAGCAGCGGACTTCCCGGCTGCCGGTTCCTCGCCGTGGCCAGCTGCCAGCGGTGTCAGAGCAAGCGACAGGACCAGTAAGGTTGCTTTGAAGTTCATCATCACCCGCCGAATCTGAGTTCACAGGAAGCAGGAACAGCACCGCTGCGGTGGCCGCCCGCCTCGCCGGACTGCACCGGGCGGGCCATACCGGAGGGAAGGTTACTCGTCCTGTTTCTCTTTCTCTTCTTCGTGCAGCGGCACGCTGATCACCAGCCCGGCAAACCTCGGAATCTTGTTCTGGGTGCGGAAGAAACCGCCGTGGCAGTTCACGCAGCCGCTGGTCAGCGGGATGGTGCCCGCCAGCCGGTAGTAGCCGTCCTCCACCACTTCCAGCGTCTCTTTGCCTTTGGCGATTTCCCGCGCGGCCTCTTTCTCGAACCGGGTTTCCGGTTCATGGTCGATGTTCATCGGCTTCATGTTCACCGAGATCCAGCGGGCTTCCGTCCGCGACTGCCGGCGGATGTCGGAGAAAACGTCCTCCAGGGCGCGGGCCGGCACCACCGCTTTGTCGCCATGAAAATACCGCTGATGCATCATGTGCAGCGAGGCCGAATACACGTCGTACATGACGGTGGCCCGGGCGCGGGCGGCAGCCACGGCGGCGGGGTCAGCCTGCTCCTCGGCTGAGCTTTCCGTGCTGCTGGCCTCCTGCCCCGCTGCCTTTTCTGCTGCGGGTTCCGCGGCGAATATCAGCGAGACGGCCATCAGGCTGGCTGTTCCGCAAATCAGGCCCACGCAGATCATCCATCTGGTTTTCACGGCACGGCTCCAGGTTGTTCAGGGAAAAGGCATGGGGAGTGTGGCAGTCTGCGGCTGTCCTCTTCGCAGTTCAGTGCCTGTCGCGTAGTGAGTCGGGCGGGGGCTCAATCGTGCCGGTCAGACAGTGCCGGACGTGCGGCATTCCAGGGGAAGGTTCAGTCGGCGGGGCTGTCACACAGCGGGACGATTTCGCTGGTGGATCGCATGATTTCACCAATGGTGACCCGCTGGAAGGCGGCTTCCGTGGCGGCAAATGCCTCGTCCAGTTCCTTGTGCAGCGGGCACAGCCGTGTGTGGGACGGCAGGCCCAGCGGGCAGTGGCGAATCCGCTCCAGCGGAGCTACCGCATTCACCACATCCAGAATCGTCACTTCATCGGCAGGCAGGGCTGTGGAGTAACCGCCACCCGGACCGGAACGCGAGCGGGTCAGCCCGGCACGTGTCAGGTCCTGCAGTACCTTGTGCAGGTAACGGCGGGGGACTTTGGTCTGTTCGGCAATGCGGTCGGCCGGCTCAATTCCATCAGGTTGACGGGCAAGGCAGACCACAATGCGGAGTGCATATTCGGCTGTCCTGGGCAGCATGGTATCTTCCTCAGGGGCTCGATCGGCCTATTCTACACCAGGGAGTGTAGAATGCCAGCCGAAAATCCGTAGTGATCAGGTGAAGATGATTTTTCTGTTGTTCGGTCACCGGGGCTATCCCGCCCGGCCGGCGGGATCTTTGGTGCGGTTATTCCCTGTTTTCGATGCGGCCTTCGCCGGGAATCGGCCTGCCATGGGGGTCTTCATCCGGCAGCGACAGTTCCTGCGACAGCTCGTCCCGCAGGTCGGGGCCGAGGTAATGTTCCACCCGGGCGGCCGTCTCGTGCAGGTGATCCTCTGGCAGCGGGAAGTGAGCCGCCATGTAGCTTTCCCACAGCCGGTGAGAACGAACCAGTTCTTCAGCGGTTTTCCGGCCGGCGTCTGTCAGCTGCAGTTCCTTGCCGGTTCGTTGCACCAGCCCGGCAGAGATGGCCCGGCGCTCCCCGGCCCGGCTCAGCAGTCGTTCGAAGGGGGATGCTGCCGGGTCGGGCCAGGATTCCGAAACCGAGGCCGACAGCGGGATGCCCCGCCCTGCTTCTTCCCGGCGGTACAGCCAGCCCAGCAGGTCTTCCGTCTCGATGCGGATGCGCAGCTGCAGCCGGTCCCACAGGCGGGGGAGAACGCCTTCTCCGGGGGCCAGCAGCACGGCGGCCAGAAACAACCCGCCACCGGCGACGGCAATCATGCCCGCTGTTCCCGCCGATTCCACTTCCGGCCCGCCAATGGCCCGCATGACCAGCGACGGCAGAGTCAGTGCGGCGAAATGACCGGCAAATGCCGCCACCACGGCCAGCAGCAGGCTGAGCACGATCATGACACCCAGCCGCCTCGTGAGCAGGGACGCCGTGGCTGCGGGAGTAATCAGCATGGCGATCACCAGAATGCTGCCCACACTCTCGAACACCGCGATGATGGTGCCCGCGGTAATGGTCATCAGCCCGTAGTGCATCACCCGGGCGCTGATGCCTACCGTCGTTGCCAGGGCCGGGTCGAAGGCGCTCAGCCGCAGTTCCTTGAACAGCAGCACGACCAGCACCAGGTTGATCACGAGCGAAATCCCCGCGATCCAGGCCACACGGGGCAGTGTCTGGCCAATGCTCTCCAGCGGGATGGTTTCCAGCCGCCCGAACAGCACGCAGTTGAGGTCGAGGTGGGTATCGTTCGCCATCAGCCGCACCAGCAGCAGGCCGAGGGCAAACAGCGAAGTGTAAACCACACCCAGGGCGGCGCTGCTTTCCACCCGGCCCAGCGAACGAATCCACTCGGTCAGCACGGCCGTCAGCACGCCCACGGCGATGGCTCCGGCGTACATGGAAAGAACCAGTACGCCATCAAAGGCGGCTTCTCCCACCCACCCGGCCGAACGGGCCGCATAGGCCAGCAGAAACGCACCCACCACACCCAGCAGCGACGTATGACTGAGCGCGTCGCCCATCATGCTCTGCCGGCGGAGGACCAGCCAGTTGCCGGGCAGTGCGCAGGCCATCCCGGCGAGCGCAGCGGTCACCACGACCTGCGTATCTCCCCTCGCCCAGTGAAGCTCCTGCATACCGTGCTCTCAACCCTGACAAACTCTGGTTTCCAGTAGTTCAGGCGATCGCCTGCCGAATCTGTTTTCACTGCACCTGCCGGGTCTGGTCGTTGTTTTTGCCACTGCGGAACCACTCATCGGTGGCACAAAACGGGTGGCACGTCCCGGAGGCACGACGGGCGTGGTCCTCGCTGCTGTTGATCTTCGTTTCTGCTGGTTTCCGTTTCGAAGTGCCGGGTTACTGTTCGGCAGGTGGCAGCAGATGCGGGCTGGCGGGAATCTGCCCGCCCGGGCTGCTGGCGGCGAACTGCCGGCTGAGTGATTCGATGACATCGGGTGGAAGAAAATGTTCGACATCGTCCGCGTCACGGTCCACATGGCTGGGCGGAATATCGACCTGCGAGATCAGATACATTTCCCACAGCCGGTGGTTCCGCACGATCCGCTGCGCGGAGACTGCGCCGTCTTCCGTCAGCTGCCACGCGTCGGCTCCGACCGGTTCCAGCATTCCTTCCCGAATGGACTGCTTCAGGCTCCGCTCCAGCCGGGCCGGCACCCACCGACGGCAGTTCTGCAGCTGCGCCCGGTTGACGGGCCGGTGCCTTATGTCCGGTTCGGGATGCGGCCTGTCTGGCTTTTCTCCCTCGCCGTACCGGCTCCCCTGCTCTCCCGGCTCCGGCTGCTGCTCGATAATTTCATACACCGCTCGCAGCAGGTGCTGCCGGTCCACCCGGCGAGTGGTTCGTCGGTGGTGCACCGCCTGCCACACCAGCCCCCGCTCCGTCCCGAAGGCCAGGCTCAGGCAGAACAGGACAGCCCCCGACAGCACGATCACCGCACCGGCAGCCAGCGAAGGCAGCATGGTGCTGATGACCGTCCCGCAGACGGCGCTGGCTCCGCCGATCACTGCCGAAGCCAGGATCATCCGCGACAGGCGGTCACTCCAGAACCGGGCGGCAGCAGGCGGAATGATGAGCAGGGCCACCACCAGTACGGCGCCCACGGCTTTCAGACCGACCACGGCCACCAGCACAATCAGGCCGATGAGCACCAGATCCAGCAGGCCCACGGGCCAGCCCTGGGTGGCGGCAAAGTCCCGGTCAAAGCTGAGCAGCCGCAGTTCCTTGAACAGCACGCCGCACAGCACAATCGCCAGCAGGGAAAGCGAACCAATCAGCTGCACATCGGACAGCCGCAGCGAAGCCGTCATCCCTTCCAGGAAGTGCGACAGCCCCGCCACGTTGCCGGTGGGAAAATCTTCCGCAACGGTCAGCAGGGAGATGCCCAGGCCATAGAACACGCCCAGCGAAATCGCCATGGCGGCATCCTGCCGGATGCGGGTGGTGCGCAGAATGAACGTCGTCAGGCCAATGGCCGCCCCGCCAGCAAGAAACGCCCCGGTCAGCAGCACCGCCAGCGAGCGGCCACTGCCGGCCTGAAACATCTCGGCTACCATGAAGGCCAGCACCACGCCGGCCAGAGTCGCATGGCTGACGACATCACCCGCCAGGGCCTGCCCCCGCAGCAGCATGAAGGTGCCGGTAACCGCAGCTGCCACGCCCAGCAGAAAGGTGCCTGCCAGAACCACCTGCGTGTTGTAGGCCGGCAGCTGCAGTGCGGCGAATAACGTCTCGGCGACGGGAAGCATCGCGGAGGAAAACAGGAACCCGTTCATTCTCCGCCCAGCCCCATTGCATGGCCGACCCGGTCGAGCAGGGCCAGCCGCCCGCCATAAGTGCGGCGGAGGTTTTCGGCGGTAAAGGCTTCTTCCGTCGGCCCGGCGGCCACCAGCCGCATGTTGAGCAGCACAACGTGGTCGAAATACTCGCTGACCGTCTGCAGATCGTGATGCACGGCCAGCACGGTCCGGCCCCGGCTTCGCAGGGTACGGAGGACTTCGACAATCGCCCGTTCCGTGGCTGCATCGACTCCGGCAAACGGTTCGTCCATCAGGTACAGCTCCGCGTTCTGCGCCAGCGCCCGGGCGAGAAAGACCCGCTGCTGCTGCCCGCCGGAAAGCTGGCTGATCTGCCGGTGGCGGAAGTCGGCCATGCCCACCTGGCTCAGCGCGTCGGCGGCCTGCTCCCGATGTTTGCGGCGCACCGGCCGGAACCAGCCAATCTGCCGGTACAGGCCCATGGCGACCACATCGAGCGCACTGACGGGAAAGTCCCAGTCGACGCTGGTCCGCTGCGGAACATAAGCCACCCGGTGCCGCTGGGAGGCATACGGCTGACCGAAGAACCGCACCTCGCCCGCCGTGCGGGGCACCAGATCGAGCGCTGCCCGAATCAGTGTGGTTTTGCCGGCCCCGTTCGGGCCGATGATCGCCACCAGCCCGCTCTGCGGCGCATCGAAATCCACGCCCCACAGCACGGGCCGCCGCTGATAGGCCACCGTCATATCGTGAATCGACAGAGGAGACGTATCCGGGTGCTGGGCGGCTTCCCGGGCTGCGGCGGAATCATCCGGGCCGGCTGTCGGTGCCGCTGCCCCGGCTGCGGACGAATGGCCGGGCCCGCCAGCGGAGCCTTCGTTGTTCTGCAGATTGGGGGACGACATGGTGCACCGTTCTGACCGTGCAGCCTCAGCTGCCCGCGCTGCGGCAGACGCCGGGACGGAAGGGACCCGCAGCAGTGACTGCACAGAGGAATTCTGCGACAGACCTATTCTGTCTGATTCCGGCCCTGGCTGCGAGCCTGTGCTCCGGGTGGCCTCTCTCGGGGCGCTCCCCGGGCGGGAATCCAGTTGTGCAGATCGTCTTTCAGCTGGCGGACTTCATCCGCGGTGGGCGGACGATTGGCATGGCCCGCCGGCTGCCGCGAAGGTGGCTGACGGCGGACCGCATACTGCGTCCGCGGGGCCGGCGGCTCACGGCGGAACAGCCACAGCATGTGCTGTGCCCGCACTTCGTTCTTTGGTTTTTCCCGCAGCAGCCACAGCAGCAGCATCAGGCAGGTGAAAGCCCCCGCAAAGCCGATCAGCCCGGGCACGGGATCGGTGGCTCCGGCGAAAATAATCACCAGACAGCCCAGCGAACCGCCCAGCACCACCAGGCAGGTGGCCAGCCAGGCGGCTGCCGAACGCCCGGGATCCGAACCATGAGGGCGAAAGGCCATGCCAGTCTGTCCCTGTTCGCTGCGGGAATCGCGGAGCCTGCCTCAGGAAGCTCCGCCCGGTTGTTCCGCCTCACAACACATTACCAGCTGAACGGTCATGTCAGGTGACTATGGTCCGCCGAGACCATGCTCGAAGATATCCAGATAGATCACCAGCAGCATCAGGCCCAGCACGAACGCCATGCCACAGTACGTGGCGGCTGCCAGCACACGCTCACTGGGCCGCTTCCGGGTGATGGCTTCCCACAGCAGGAACACCATGTGCCCGCCGTCGAGCACGGGAATCGGCAGGAAGTTGAGCACCGCCAGGTTGACGCTCAGGAAACCCAGGAACAGCAGCAGCTGGGCCATGCCCTGCGAGGCCACTTTGTAGGCCACCGTGGCAATGCCGATGGGGCCATGCAGCTCCCGGTAGGACAGCGCACCGCTGACGAGATTCCGCAGCGTAAGGTAGATATCCAGAATGTTATTACGTGTGCTGTGGTAACCCAGAACAAACGCATTGCCCACGCTTTTCGCCTTCTGCACCACCATCATGGGCTCCAGGCCCAGCCCCCGGGTGGCAATGTACCAGTCTTCCGCCACGGCCGGTTTCAGGTCGACCGTACGGGCTTCGCCATCGTTGCTGACGGTCAGCTGCACGTTCCGCAGTCGGGCCTGCTGCATCATGTAGTAGGCATAGGCCCAGTTGCTGGCTTCCCGGGCATCACCTTCCCGTGTGAAGTCCAGCACGATGGGCTTACCATTATTAAAGCCATCGGACGGGACACCCTCGGGCAGAGTCAGCACCATTTTCTGAATCCGCTCGCCGGGTTCGATTTTTCCTTCGGCGGGGCTGCCCTCTTCCACATGCAGCACGGTGCGGGTGATTTCAGCCGCCACGCCAATGGCGGGCAGCGGCAGGGCTCCGTCGGAACCACTGGCGATCGGTTCCAGCCAGCCCGCGCGGTTCTCGGGCACGAGGCGAACGGTGACGGTTTCCGGATTGGCACCTTTCACCGGCCGGCTGACCGTGATCGAAACTTCCTGGCCGTGCAGTTCGGCCAGCAGGTCCGGCAGGCGGAGCGGATCAAGATCGATGCCGATGCCGCGGTCGTTCACCCGGGTGATTTTGTCGCCCTGTTTCAGGCCGGCTTCCGCAGCCGGTGAATTCGTGCGGACTGCGGAGATCCTGCCGACATCCATCGACAGACCCAGAGTAATCATGTGATTGGGAGCGACTTGAAGAGTCTTCCGGCTCCCGTTCCGTTCCACTGTGACGGAAACCGTCTCGCTGCGGCGACCGGAGAGCTTGTCCTGCAGTTCGGCGAAGCTGGAGACCGGCTCTCCATCGACATCCAGCACCACATCGCCCGATTCAAAACCCGCCTCACGGGCCGACATGCCCGCCTGTGTGGGTTCATTCTCGGGGTCGGCCAGAGTGGCAACAGTCAGGCTGCGGGTGGGTGAAATTCCAATACTGCGGCGGCTGCCGTCCTGGTCCGGCATGACGCGGGCTGTCCAGGTCTCGCCGTTCAGGCGGGTGCCTTCAATTTCCAGTTCGTCGCTGGAGAGCAGCACCGCCCGGTACACGTCCATGAACGTTTCCGTTTCACGGTCGTTGATGCGGCGGATCGTATCGCCGGACTGAATGTCGGCCATCCACGCGGGAGAACCAACCTGCACCGTGCCCACCACGGGCGGCGGGGCGGTGACTCCCATGCCGAAGGCCACCGCATAGAAGATGACAGCGGTGAGCACGTTCATCGTCACGCCAGCCGAGATGATGGCCATTCGCTGGTGAACCGGCTTGGCGGAGTACGAGCGGGGATCCTGGGCGATCTCTTCCTGGGTCAACTGGCTGGGGTCCATATCGTCCTGGCCCAGCATCTTCACATAACCGCCGAACGGAATGGCCGACAGGGCGTACTCGGTTTCGCCATGTTTGCGGCTCCACAGCACCGGCCCGAAGCCGATACTGAACCGCTCGACATTCACATTGCACCACTTCGCCATGGCGAAGTGACCCAGCTCATGAAAGAAAATGACCAGGCCCAGCCCGATGGCCACGTAAATAATATTCAGCAGCGAACCCAGCGTGACTGCAGCCAGAATTACCACCGCGCCGTCTCCTCTCTTGCCCATGTATCGGCCCGCAGAAGTTCCGTCAGAGACGGCGACGGGTCGCAGGTGTGCGCGTCGAGTACCTCGCGGCACACACGGGGGATGTCGTTGAATTTCATATCGCCTGCCAGAAAACGGGCCACGGCGACTTCGTTAGCCGCATTCAGTACCGCACCGGAAGTTCCGCCCGTACGGGCGACTTCAAATCCCAGCTCCAGTGCGGGGAATGCTTCGCGATCGGGTGGAGCAAAGTCAAGCTGCATCACGGCGGACCAGTCCATCTGCGGACTGATTCCGTTCCACCGCTCCGGCCAGCTCAAAGCATATTGAATCGGCAGCTTCATGTCGGGAGGCGACAGCTGGGCAATCACCGAGCCATCCACAAACTCCACAAACGAATGCACCACCGACTGCGGATGCACCACCACTTCAATCTGATCGGCCTCCAGACCGAACAGCCACCGCGCTTCAATTACCTCCAGCGCTTTGTTCATCATCGTGGCCGAATCGACCGTAATCTTCGGGCCCATCTGCCAGGTGGGGTGATCGAGCGCCTGCGCGGGAGTGATCTGTTCCAGCTCCTGCCGGCTCTTCCCGCGAAACGGCCCGCCACTGGCGGTGAGCACAATCCGCCGGACTTCGGACCTTCGCCCGCTGTGCATGGCCTGATAAACAGCGCTGTGTTCGCTGTCGACGGGAATCAACGTGGCCCCCGTCTGCTCCGCCAGACGGGTCACCTGTGGCCCGGCCACCACCAGAGTTTCCTTATTGGCGATGCCCACCGTTCGTCCGGCTTCCACCGCCGCCCAGGTGCCCCGCAGCCCGGCTGCCCCCACAATTCCCGAAATGACGATATCGACTTCGTCGCTGGCCGCCAGCCGTTCAATCGCAGCGGGCCCGTACTGCACTTCCGTTCCGCTGGGGAAGGCGCCGGGAGAGATTCTGTCCCGCGCGGAATCATCGGCCAGGACAGCAAAGCGGGGAGCGTATTCGTCGGACTGGCCAGCCAGCTGCTGCCAGCTGCTGTGAGCCGTCAGCCCGACTGCCGACAGCCGGTCTGTATGTGCGCCGATTACCTCAAGGCAGCTGGTTCCGATTGATCCGGTGGATCCGAGTACCGCCACCCGTTTCATGACGCCCACCCGGACCGGCCGGCCGCCAGGGCCCGGCTGTTATCTAAGGAACAGTCGAGCTGGCTGTCAGGCTTCATGGGCCTGTGGCACGACCGTATCTGAACAGGGAAATGCTGTCTGTTTCTCAGGCTTGAATCGGGCCAGCTCCCCGGGTTCCCGCCCGCCGGTAAAACCGGTCGGTCGACAGAATCGGTAGAACTGCCTCAGCCCGTACATTCGCCCAGCCCTGCCGTGGCCGGGCATCCTGCGCAATTCTAGGTCGGGCAATGAACTCCTGCAAGTGGCGTTCCGGTATCCCGCACCCTGCCCGGTGAACAGGCGGCCGCTGCGGGCTGCCAGCGGTGGGAAATGTGTAAAGTATTTCCAGCAGAGGATATACCGACCATGGCCTGGGATTCGGTCCGCTTCCTCCCCGGCAGGATTCCCAACCTGTTATCATTTCCCGCGGGACGCAGCCCCGCATCATGCCATGCCCGGGTTCGTCCCCGGGAACACGCGGTTCCCCTGCCCTGCCCCGGCTGCACACCCGCCGCCGGTTCGACCGATCAGATTCGTACACAGGCACTGGACGCATGGCACGGACAGACGCAGGATTCGAGCTTGTCAGTGAGTTTCAGCCCGACGGCGACCAGCCGCAGGCCATCGACCGGCTGGTGGC